>CALDLU010000242.1:0-9484 GCA_937915245.1 uncultured Clostridia bacterium
CAAAATATCTTGTCTTATTTCTTGTGCTTGTAAAATATCTGCAAGTGGTTCAAGACCTTTTGCAATAGCAACTGATGCTCTTGTTTTTCTCTTTGGTTTGTATGGACGATAAATATCTTCAACTTCTGTTAAAGTTATTGCATTGGATAGTTTTTCAGCAAGTTCATCTGTCCATTTTTCTTGTTCTTTTATTGAGTTTTCGACTTCTTCTTTTCTCTTTTCCAAATTTCTTAAATATGTTAATCTGTCAAAAACTTCTCTTAAAACTTGGTCATCTAAACTTCCTGTCATTTCTTTTCTATATCTTGCAATAAAAGGAATTGTGCAACCTTCATCAATAAGCTCAATTATATTTTGAACTCTATCTAACCTTATACCAAATTCACTTGACAATGTTTCGTCTATTTTCATTTTGTAATTCTCTCCCTTATTTTTATTACTTTGTCATATATTTTTTCTTTTTCTTCACCGATAAAATATTCACCATTATAATATTTTATCTTGCCATTTATCATTGTAAGATAAACATCACTACTTTTACCTGCATAAACAAGATTTGAAATCAAATTTTGTTGTGGGTAATAATGTGGTTTATTTATATCAATCAATATTATATCTGCAAGTTTGCCAACTTTTATCTCACCAGAATTAAATCCTAATGCTTTTGCTCCATTTATAGTTGCCATTTTTAGAACATCACTTGCTGACACAACTTCAGCGTTGTAAATATTTACTTTGCTTAATGTTGCAACCAAAAACATTTCTTTGAACATATCCAAACTATTATTTGATGCAACACCATCTGTTCCAATAGTTATGTTAAGACCTTTATTTTGCATTGCATAGATTGGAGCAATTCCACTTGCAAGTTTTATATTACTTGAAGGACAAGTTGAAACACTTGAATTGTAATCGGCAAGTATTTGTAAATCATCTTTGTCCATATGAACACAATGATAACAAAGTGTGTTATATCTATCAAAAAAGCCTAAATCTTCCAAATATTGTGGTGGAGTTTTGCCATTATTCTTTACTGTGCAATCTCCAACTTCTTTCAAAGTTTCACAAAGATGAATTGAAAGTGGAATATTATGTTTTGCTGTAAAATCCACACATTCTGATATAAGTTCATCTGTTGTTGTATAAATTGAATGAATAAAGCAATTTGATTTTATCAATCCATTTTTTTCGTATTGATTAATAATTTCGTATTCTTTTTTCAAATATTCTTGATTGCTCATACCAACATCTCTGGTTGTTGGTCCAAAGCCAACTCTTGCTCTAAATTCACATTCATTTAATGCTTTGCATATTTCATCATTAAAAAAATATCCTTCTTCAATAGTTGTGATACCTGCGCTTAAATATTCCAAAATTGCAAGCTTTTCTCCCCAATAAATATCTTTCGGAGTAAGTTTACTTTCTGCTGGTATCATATTATTAAATAACCAATCATCTAATTTTGCATCATCTTTTAAGCTTCTTAATATTGTCATTGGGCTATGACAATGGGTATCAACAAAACCAGGCATCAAGATATTTCCATTAACATCTATTGTTTTATCAAAACTTTCATTTGGTATATCTTTCCCAACATAACTAATTATGTTATTTGTTACTACAACATTGCCAAAATCTAATTTTGCTGTATTTTCTAAATTTAAAATTTTTGCGTTTTTAAATAAAATTTTCATAAATTATTTCCATATTGTCATA
Organism: uncultured Clostridia bacterium; assembly: GCA_937915245.1. Classification (GTDB taxonomy): domain Bacteria; phylum Bacillota; class Clostridia; order Christensenellales; family UBA1242; genus UBA5893. The sequence goes on from CALDLU010000242.1 coordinate 1,717, forward strand.
TTATGTGTGTTAAAATATATTTACATAATTTGAGTATAATAAGTATAACAAAAAGGAGAGATAAAATGCAAACAAAACACAAAATTATACTGCATTGCGATGTAAACAATTTTTTTGCATCTTGCGAATGTGCATTAAATCCTTCACTAAAAGATTTGCCTGTTGCTGTAACTGGCGAAAAATCTAAAAGGAATGGCATTGTCCTTGCCAAGAATAATCTTGCAAAAAGTTTTGGTGTAAAAACTGGCGATATAATTTATCAAGCAAAACAAAAATGCCCTGACCTTGTTTGTGTTAGGCCTCATCACGACATATATGAAAAATACTCAAAAAGAATAAGAAAAATATATGAAGAATATACAGATAAAGTTGAGCCTTTTGGCATTGATGAATGTTGGCTAGATATAACAGACACTGCCAAATTTTTTGGAACACCATTAGAAATCGCTAATATTTTACGAAAAAGAATAAAAGAAGAAATTGGTGTAACAATTTCTGTTGGCATAAGTTTTACAAAAACTTTTGCAAAACTTGGTAGTGATATGAAAAAACCAGATGCTGTAACAGAAATACCATTTTCAAAATATAAAAATATGGTTTATCCACTTCCACTTGGGAGCATTATTGGAATTGGAAGAAAACTAGAACCCAAATTAAACAAACTTAACATTTTTACACTTGGCGACTTAGCAAATTGTGATAAAAATTTGTTAAAAACAAAATTTGGTGTAATTGGTGAACAACTGCATGACAAATTAAACGGAATAAATGATGATGAAGTTGCATTTGCAAATGATTCTGCCCAAGCAAAAAGTATAGGCAATGGGACAACAACGCTTGTTGATGTCAAAAATATGCAAGAAATGAAAACTGTTGTTATGTTTTTGTGCGATGAAATTGCAACACGACTAAGAAAAAAATGTGTTGTTGGCTCAACTTTTCAAATCTCATTACGAAAAAATGATTTAACTTGGATAACAAAAAGTCACACAATAGAAAATTCAACAAATAACTCTTTTGATATTTTTAATACTGCAATAAATTTAATTGAAAAAATGTGGGACAAAAAAACACAAATTAGAAGTGTTAGAATATCAGTTTCTAATTTGTGTAATGAAAATTCTATAAATCAATTAACTTTATTTGAGCAAAAAAATACTCAAAAAGAAAAATTAGATAAAGCAATAGACAAAATAAGAGATAAATATGGTTATATGAGCATAAAACCACTTATCACACAAAATAATGACTTGCTCAATAGTGATGCCCTTCGCCTTGACGATAAAGATAGCGATGATTAAAAAATACGATAGTTACCTATCGTATTTTTGTTATGCTTCATACTGCATTTCATTTTTAATGTCGTTAGAAATTTTTATTTCACCATAAATTGTCAATGCTCTGCTTGATGCAATCATTATGTCGGTTAAGATTTCACTTACAGTAAGATTTTTATCTTCAACCCAACTTCCATTTGATGCTGCCTTTATGGCTTGAATAACAGACTTGTCTAGCATTTTGTTAGACTCAATATCATTTTTTGTCAAATATAGATTATACATATCTTCATAACTCAATTTTGTTTCGGCAAGTTTTCTATCGCTCATCTTTGATTGAATATTGAATACATACTTTGAGAAATCAGAAAGTCTTTCATAAAGTTGCCTTGCATCAATTTCTTGATTTGTCATTTTTCTTTCTTTTCCTTGTTCTCTTGTCAATTTGTCAAGAACAACAAGTGTGCTTGTTAGTAACCTGTCATATGTGAAAGCAAATGCATATTGCTTTGCTTCTTTTTTGAGCATATTCAAAAGTCTGATATCATCTGTGCTTAAAACTAATTGTTTTGTTGCCAACAAATACTTTTGATATACCATTGTTATGCTACGGCATTTTTTTGCTTGCAATTGTGGTTTCTTTTGCATATTTGCATAAAGAAATTTGCCAAAACCTTGTAATTTTTTTACTATTTCTTCATTTATTTCCATAAATAATTCTCCCCCAAGAAATTTCTCTTATAGCAACATATTATCACATAATAGCAATAATTTCAATAATTATTTTATATAAATTTTATCCATGTTGATATTTCTCCAAATCGGATCAATTATGTCAGCAGTCAAAATAGCATATATTATAAACAAAACAAGCCTAATCCTATGTACAGAAAACTCAAAAAACAAAGCTCGCTATGGCATCAAAACTCTCGCTTGTACTTATTTTGAATACAATGCATTCAAAATTTCGGTTTGAACACTCGGTTTTTCCTTTCCCCAAAAAACAATACCTGTTTTGTGGGGGCCCCTTAATTCAATCATTTTATAGTAAAAAACGCAAATTTAACCACAGAAATAAAATTTAATGTAATAATAAATGAAATAAAAAAAGCCCAAAGAACAAGGCTTGCTTGGTATCTATCAACAATCATTTTATAGTAAAAAACGCAAATTTAACCACAAGAACAAAATTTAATGTAATAATAAATGAAATAAAAAAAGAGCCCAAAGAACAAGGCTCGCTTGGTATTTGCACGCAGGAGTTTGCTAATGCAAATGACTGTGTGCAAATTGCCAAGCAGAAACGAAGTTATTTAGAACTCTTTTTTTATTTCATTAGTGGGAAAAGAACAACATCTCTAATACTCTCTTGGTCAAAAAGTATTGTCATAAGTCTATCTACACCAAAACCAAGGCCACTAATTGGTGGCATACCATGTTCCATTGCAAGCAAGAAGTCTTCATCAATTTCCATTGCTTCATCATCACCTTCTTGTTTTGCTTTTGCTTGATTTTCAAGTTCTTTTCTTTGAATAATAGGGTCAACAAGTTCGCTATATGCTTTTGCGAGTTCGTTACCTACACACAAGATTTGGAAAGCATCAATAATTCTATTATCTTTATCATTCTTTCTTGCAAGTGGTATCAAAAATGCTGGATAGTTATAAAGAATTGTTGGTTCAATAATATTTACTCTAATTTTTCTCTTGTAAATATAATCAATTACTCCACCAAGAGTTTTTATTCCATCAAATTCTTTTGCTAGGTAAAGTCCTGTGTTTGCGACTTTTTCAACAAGTTCATCTCTTGTTTTGCAGTCCAAGAAATCAAAACCTAATATTTTACGCATTTCTTCAACATAGTTAATTCTTGGCCAAACTTCTTTCCCAAAATCAAGTTCTTGACCTTGATATGTAATTTTTGTTGTACCTTTTACTTCCATTAAAAGTTCTTGTATAAACTTTTTGTAAAATTTAATATTGTCTTCAAAATTCCAATATGAAGCATACCATTCAACCATTGTAAATTCTTGCAAATGTTGAGTGTCCATACCTTCATTACGGAAACATTTTGCGACTTCATAAACTCTATCAAACCCACCTGCAATTACTTGCTTTAAGTATGTTTCTGGAGCAATACGAAGATTGCATTGTTTGTCTAACGCATTGTGATGAGTAAAGAAAGGTTTTGCACTTGCACCACAAACTGCAGATTGAAGAATTGGTGTTTCAACTTCCATAAATCCATTTCTGTTAAGGAATGTACGAAGGAATGTTAATACTTTACTTCTTCCAACAAAAACTTCTCTTGCTGTTTCATTTGAAATAAGGTCCAAATATCTTTGACGATATTTTTGTTCTTGGTCAACAAGTCCATGAAATTTTTCTGGCAATGGACGAAGTGCTTTACTAAGTAATGTTACTTCATATGCTCTTACTGTGATTTCACCTGTTTGAGTGTGATATACTTCACCACTAACTCCAACAAAATCTCCAATGTCTATCATCTTTTTATAAAATTCATATTTTTCGGCATCAAGTTCGTTTACGCCAACGCTAATTTGAATTTTTGCTTTTACATCTCTAATTTGCATAAATCCAAATTTGCCCATAACACGCCTAAATACAATTCTTCCACAAACGCTAACCTTTGAGCCATCTTCAAGTTCTCTCGCTTGTTCGATTGTGTGAGTTCTGTCAAATTTTTCTTTGTAAACAATTACACCTGATTTTTTTAATGTTGCAATTTTTTCAGCACGAATATCAATTTCACTTGATAATTGTTGTGTGTTTTCCATAATAAATTTTTCTCCTAATATATTAACAAACTGCTTGTTATTTATAACTTAATTAGGTTATCATATTTAACATAATTAGTCAAATAAGTTATTAAAACTTCTTTTTATAAATTTTTTGAGCTTTTAATATTTTTTCAACATATGAATTAGTTGATGAATATGGTATTTTAATTAATGTTTTACCATCAGTTGAATATTCTTTATTTTTAAGCCAATTACCAACAACTCCTTCACCAGCGTTATAGGCACATAAAATAACAATTTTATTTTCAAATTTTGTTTTTAAATATTTTAAATAATATGTCCCAATTTTAATATTAAAATTAGGTTCTTTTAATTTTTCATAATCATATTCTTCATTTATTTTTTCGCATACAAATTCCGCAGTTTTGGGCATAATTTGCATAAGACCAACAGCACCTTTATTTGAAATTGCATATTTATTAAATCCACTTTCTGCATTTATTAAACTTGCAATAAAATCATACTCAAAATCATATTTATCACAATTTTCAATTATAATTTCTTTATAAGAAAACGGATATTTATAATTTAAGTAAAATAAATATCCGTAAACTGATATACAAGAAATAATCATACAAATAAAAAATATAATAAATAATTTATTTTTCACATATTTATTTTATAACTATTTTCTACAAAAAATACATTTAAAATTAATATAAAAATATTTAATTACCAATATAAATCTTTTAAATAAGGGTAACCATTATTAATATTAGGATTACTTGCCCAAACTGTTGAATCTAACGCACTTGCTGATGGTTTGGATTGAGAACTCTTTTTTTTATAAAAAACTATTGTTTTATCAATTATATATCTTTTTTGAGCTTGACTTCCTGTAGATTCAGAACCTTCAGCCGAATTTTTCATCCATGCTTTACACTTTAATTGATTATTTGAATAGTCTTCTATATCAATAAAACTCATTGTTTCTGCCGATCCTGTAGTACCAAACAAATTTGAAGAAGTCACCCTATCATAAATATAAGTTGTTACATTTTTAAGAGTCCACTTTTCAGCCCAATTTAAGTATCCATCCATATATGCATTTGCTGAATAATTAAAAACTTTATTTTCATAACAATTTTTATCATCTATTTTGTGATTACCATTTATTCCAGATATATTGGTAGGCAAATCTACAGTGAAATTAAAAATAATGGTATCACTATACCTATATCCGAATGCTGCATCATCATACCAAATTTCTGCTGTTAACATTTTTCTTATACTGTACTTATCATAATTTGCTGTAATATTCCCAATATTATAACTGTTTACTACACCATATTGAGAATAACCTACTATACCACCAACGAAACTGTTATATGTTGTTGCATTGTCATATTGGTTAATGTCTTTTGTATTATCTTCCTTATACGAGCCAGTCCATATCTTTAACCAACAGTCTCGCCATCCTAAAATGCCAGTATGAACTCTAAACACTTTTAAACATTCTATTTCTGTATTTGTATTCTCTATACTTTGGTCATTTTTTATAGGTCGTGATTTACAAATTAAATTGCCAGTATTATAACAATTATTAATCGTACTCAAACTTTTGCCAGCAATTCCCCCAACATAAGTTGTTTCATTATAGTCATCGCCACCATTTATCTCTCCTGTATTATAACATTTGTCAATTGACTTTGTAGAATATCCAACAATTCCTCCTACCATTATTTCTGTAGCATTACTTAAACTCATAACTTTTAAGGATTTACCATTTTTTAAATTAACTTTTTGCAATATTTTTGTTGTTAGTGAAGCACGATTTATGCATAACGATAATATATTTTCCCCTTTATAATACCCTGCTATTCCTCCACAATATAAATTAAAAACTTTACCTTTTATAAATAAATATTCAATAAGGTTGTATGTTCCTAAATTAATTGTTTCATCAATTATTATTTTACCATTATTTACACAACGAGTCACAGTTCCACTGTCAACATTTCCAACTATGCCACCCATATGTGTTCCATTTTTTATCGTTGCATTATTATAACAGTTTTCAATATTTGGTTTAGTGCCTTGCATAAATCCAACGATTCCACCGATGTAACTTTTTGTTGTATTTTTACTAATTTTACCAACAACACTTCCACTTTTTATATAAACATTACTAATTTTACCATTATTTGATTCTCCACACACTACACCCATTTTATATTCTGCAGATTCATCACCTGAATATTCAATATTAACATTGCTAAAAAATAAATCTTTTACAGTACCAGTCAACTTTAAAATAAATCCTACAGTGGCATTACTGCTAGATATTTTCAAATTTGAAATAATAAAGCTACCACCATCTAAAACTTCACTGAAATCACTTGAAATCCAAGTTCTGCCATTTAAATCTATATTTTTTGTAAGTTTATATTCAGTACTAATATCACTTAATTTTTCAGCTTTTAGACTATTATTATCGGTATTTAAAAACATACCAGCAAGTTGCTCTGGGGTTGATATTTCATTATATACTTTTTGTTCATTTGTTTCTGGGTCAATTTCTACAGATTGTTTAAAATTTGTGTCTGCAACATACTGCCATGAATCTTTAAATATTTCAAATTCTTTTCGTTCTTCTATTTTTTGTGATATAAAAGTAAATGAAAAATATATAGTAAACAATAATAAAAGACTATATAGTATCCAATAAATAGTTTTTTTGCTTGTTACTATCATATTTTTCCCCTTTTTAATATTATATATTAATTAACTTTTTCAAGTCAAATTTTTTAATCTATTGATTTTTTATTTACTTTAGCTAGATAAAATCTTCAATTTATATATAAATCATATAATTACGCATTACTCTATTATGTGATATAATAAAAGTATCCTAATAAAAAAATAGTTTTTTTCAAAACTATTTTTTATTAACTAAACATCTTTAACAAATATTGTTTTTATTTGGCAATTTGTTTCAACATCAAAAGATTGTTCAAGATAATTTTGCTGTTCATTATTTGTTATAAAATTCAAAACATTTAATATTTCATCATTATTAATGATAGAAATTGTATTATTTTCTTGTTTCCATTTGTATATATAATTTTCATCACCATATACGATAATATTATTATTCTTAAACTCAATATATGCATCTTTGCTACTTTCATAATAATAATATGCGTAAAAATCTGCCTTTTCTTTATTGCTTGAATCATCATTTATTTCAGAACTTATCAATTCATTTAAGTCAGCAATACCATAATTAAATTGTTCGTTGTTTATTGTTATTTCTAATTCGTATATATACCATTTGCCAATCAATACATTATTACCACAACCAGTTATAAACAAGCAAAAAGTAAAACATAATAAAGTCATTAAACATTTCACAAATTTTTTCATATCTTTCTCCTACCAATACAAACCATTTAGTTTTGGTAACTCTCCACTGGTATCCCATGAGCCTAAATTTTTAAACCTATTCTTTATTACTTGATAAGTACTTCCAGAAGCTGAAACATTGTAGTTTATTTTATCAATGTTATATACATAATATACTGTTTGGTCTTTGGTTTGATATTGGCTTGTAAATTGTGCCCAAAATACCAAATTATATCCTGATAAATCACCATATGAATCTTTTTGATCATTGCAATTTATCGCATGAATAGATCTAAATTCGTAGCCATTGGAATCATAAATGTAC
>CALDLU010000243.1:0-5186 GCA_937915245.1 uncultured Clostridia bacterium
AAGGGCAGCGCAACAGTATCACCATTCGTAGCACTTGCTAAAAGAAATTAAAGGAGAATAATATGAGCATTATAAAAGACACAAACATTTTAACCCTTAAATCTCCAGCATCAATTTTTGTTGATGCTGTTGAGACTGAAAAGGTACAACTTAACAACTTTCAAGTTTTACACTTTTTAATCAATTCAGGTAAAGGCGATGAAGTCAAAACCAAAGCAAGATTGATTGCAACAAATGAAGAAGGAACAGATAAAGAAACAATCTATGAAGATGAAATCACAGTTGGTAATGACAATTGCACCGAGTTATCAATTGATGCAGACACAATTGCCAACAAAGATTTTGATAGAGTATTTTTACAAATTGATGCTGTAGGAGTAGATATTATTGGAAGTGTTCTAGTAATTCAAGAAAATGAAAGATACAGCATCTAGGAGATAACTATGTTTATAGAAACAATCATCGGTGGAACTACTAAGAAAGCATCAAAAAATACCTGGGGAAAGTACAACATTAAGATTAGAAACTTTGCTAATATGCAACTAGTTTTGATGACCAGCAATAAGCAAGAGACAAGTTTCAATATAAAAGTGATTGGACACAACAAAGAAAACACAGCAAGTTGTGAAATACTCAATAAAGATCTGGTAGCAGATGCTAAAACATTTTTATTTGATATTAGTCCAAGTGCTATTGCAAATGGCGATTGTTATAGTTACGACATAGTTATTTCTTCCGATGAAGAGATTTCATTTAGTGTTGTAGCAATCTATACAATTCCAAGATATTCAGCCAATGAATCAGATGTTGAGTTGGACACTCACGACACAGACATGGATGAACCAGAACCAAAAGATAGTTTTGAATTCTGCCAATTCCAAGATGGAACAATCACAAGTTGTAATCAGCAAGGTGGTGTGATAATCTTGCCATCTTCTTACAGCATAAAAGATGGAAAGGTGTGCGAAGGAAACGATTTTGTCATTGACACAATAGGCGATTGTATCCTAAGAAATGCAAAAGATTACACGGAAATTATAATCCCAGATTCTATAATAAACTTTCAAAGTTATGGTTTACAAATTGAACTTGATAAGGCTTGTAAAAAGATCGTAACAGGGAATGGATTTGGAAAGGGTGTCCTTAATACCTATCCATTTGGTCACACAGTTTATTGTGAATCATTTGAAGTTGGAACAGGGTTGACAAAAATTGATGGCTATTTATTTGGTGCATTTAACACTTCCACCACAACAATAAAATTTGCAGGCGAACAACCACCAGAGTTGACTAGTTCAGTTTGGATAAGCATTTTAAGTAATTTACAACACATTTTAGTACCTAAAAACAGTGTTGAATTATGGAAAACAAGTCGCTGTTGGAATGAACTCGCAAATTTGATAGAAGGATATTAACACGGAGGTTTTATGCCAACAGTTGAAGAAATGAAAGTCTATCTAGGCATTGATGGGAGTTATTTGGACTCCCTTCTTGCCGACTTTATAGGACTAGCAAAGGACTTAATAGAAAAGGTACTAAGATATCCTTTGACAGATTTTGAAATAATTCCACCAACAATTAAAGAGACCGGAAAATACATTGTATGCGCCTATTATAACAACCGAAGCAACACTAATGCTCAAGAAGTTGAGAATATGGTTGCTCTAATGCTATCGGAGTATAGAAAAAAGGAGTTTTAATGGATAAATACGAGGTAAAAGACAAGAAAGTCCAAGTTTTTGGCATAAAAACAGCGGTTAAAGACGGGTATGAAGTGGTTGTAAAAACTTATATCCATAGCAAAGAATCTGGCGGTTTGTGGGCATTTGTGCGCGAGTTAAGCGAGAATGAAAGGTTCTCAGCAAAGGCTGTGCAAGTTGAAGAAACCACACAATTCAAAATTGTATATAATCCAAAGATCACAACCGAACTTTATGTGGAATTTGGTGGGAAAACTTACAATATAGTCTTAATTGACAAATTTGAATTCAATAAGACTGACCTAGTGATACGTGCAAACGAAATACTAGCACCAGTTTATGATGAGGTGTGTTATGAGGACTATTAAAGCAAGAAAAACTTGTAGAAACGAATTAATACAATTGCTTAAAAATGCAGGACTACAAGAAGGGATAGGACTAACTGATCAAGAAATAGAAAATACAACAAAAACTATATTCTGGCACGGTGTAGTTAGAAATCCCAAAGCAAGGAATAAACAAAATTATGTATCGTATTACTTTCCAAGCATTGAAAACAAATATAGTGCAGACAATGATGACTTTGTAAGAGAAGTTATGGTTGCAATTGATGTTTTCAGTAAAAGAAGCTTTGATGCAAAAGCAAATTTAGACCTATTGGAATTGCTAGAAGATACATTCAAAGATAATGGATTTGAAGTGGAGTTTGCCGATGAAATTTTTGAAACGGAGACTTCACTTTTTCATTATCCAATAACAATTTATAAACTTTATTAAAGGAGAATAAAATGCCAAATCAAACAACAACAGTGTCTCAACTTTATGAGACAGGTAATAAAAAGTTTTTCGCTGCGGCAGTCAATCCAGATGGAACTTTCGGCAAGAAAGAATATCACGAAGGCTTGATGGAAGTAAGTATTGAGTTCAAGACTGAAACAACAGAAATCAATGCCGATGACAATGTTTCATTTATAAAACTCAACACCCAAGTAACAGGCGAAGGAACTATTAAGTTTGCAGTTCTTCCTTTCAATGTTTACTCAAAGTTTTTTGATGTCAAAATTGACAGCAATGGGGCAGTAGTGATCAAAAGCAAAACTCAAAGCAAAGAAGTTGCCTTTGGTTATTATTCGAGTGTCGGAGATGGTTCAGAAAGTATGTTCACAATGTATAGAGCAGTATTTCAATTACCTTCGCTATCAAGCACAAGTTTTGATGGTAAGACAATAAGAGACTTAACCTTGAATGTGAAAGTTTATCCTTACGATTACATCAACATTGAAAACGAGCCAGACAAGGTTACTTACACAATATTGAACAGCAATCTCAATAAAGACATTTGGGCAAAAGTGCAAGATGAAATCTATGTTCCTGACTGCACAATTGCAACAGATTAGGAGGAAAAATGAAACAATACGGTCTAGTTAAAACCTTGAAATATGAAAATGATGAAATAAAACTTTGTGGCAATGCTTTTACATTTATACTTTACAAAAGTTATTTCGGTAGAGATTTGTTAAACGACATTATTAGTTTTGCAAAAAAGAACTCAAACAAGGCAACTTTGGATAAGTTGAAAGAGTTTAAAATTGAGTCGGTTGAAGATATAGACAAACTTGATGATGACAAAACAATGCAAGTATTGGAAACAATGGAAAGTTACGACTTTGATAGTGAGTTTATTTTGAACTTCATTGCTTCCTTAATGGCAACAGCTGAGTACCCACAAAAGCCAGATGTTGCAGAACTTATTATGTCTATCCCACCTTCAATAATAACAGATGAAAAGACAATCGCTGAACTTCTAGATTTCTTCTCACTATTTATTGCTCAAAAAAAAAGATAATTTCCACAAATAAGTCATCAAAAATTGCTCAGATAGAAACAGATTTCACAACACAGTTATTATACTGTGCTGTTAAAACAGGTGTGCAAGTAAACCTTGCAGACATGGGGTTTAATGTTTTCTATGACTTGATTGCTTATTCATCAGAGATTGATGCGATAGCAATAGCAAAAGCAGAGGGCAAAAATCTTTCGTTTACAGCACCAATGACCATTGCTGATATGACAAAAAGTGGAAAAATAAGGGGATAAAATGGCTTGGAATGATGGTGTTTCAAAAGAATTAGAAGAGTATTTCAATAACATTGGAACATTCGGCGATAAAGCGATTGAAGCTGTGAAAGAGCAAATTGATATAGAAGTAAACAAACTTGTTTTACAACTAGAATCCACAACTCCAAGGGGAGCAACACTTGGGCTTTTGAACTCACTAAGGAATTCAAGAATCACAGCAAAAAGAAATTGGTATGGTTATTCTGTGGAGTTCGTTGGGCAGGACAGAAAAGGTGTGCCATATCAAAAAATTGCAAACATACTAAACTACGGAACGAGTTTCATAAAAGGAACTCGTTTTATTACAAAAGCAATCCATAACTTAAAGAATATGGATGAAAGAATCTATGAAAGATTTCAAACAAAAATTAAAAAATAAGGAGAGTGGCTGATGGAAGTAGGAAGAAGTCTAGACCAGATAGACACTAAGGTCAAAAAACTAAATGATTCGCTTAAACAGTCCACGAACCTTACAAAAGAGTTAGATAAATCATTAAAGTTTGATCCAAAGAATACTGAAGCTATGGCAAACAAAATGACTAATCTAAAGAACCAAATTGGGCTAGCAACACAAAAGGTCTCACTATTAAAACAACAGCAAATTCAAGCAAATAAAGCGTTCCAACAAGGCGACATAAGTGCTAAAGAATACAACAAAATTCAGGTTGCAGTTCTAAAAGCAGAAAATGAGTTGAAGAGATACAATGTGGAACTTGACAATGCGTCAAATCAAGGGAAAATTGCTAAGATTGGTAAACTATCGCAAGGGTTTGATAAAGTTGAAAATTCGCTAAAAAGATCGCAAAAAACATTAAAAGAATTTAGTAAATTGGCACTAGGATTGGTAGCAACAATTACAGCATCAATCACTGCTTTTACTGCTCAAACGACAGCACTTAACGACCAGGCAAAAGCACTAGATGTCAGCATTGAAAAATTGCAACTGCAAAGAAATGTCTATAAGCAAATCACAGGCGATGCATCAAATTATGATTCAGCATTAACTAGTATGAAAGGTGTTATGACAAGCATAGCACTTGGTCAAGGTAGTGCTTATCTAAACATTTTGAAAAGACTTGGAGTTTCAACCAAAGACCTGGAAGGGAACACAAAATCACTATCAACAATTTATGATGAGGTTTTGGTTGCTCTTTCAGAGATGGAAAACACAACACTTCGCAATTCGCTTGCCTATGAGTTGTTTGGCGATAATGCAATAAATGTTCTAGAAGTAATGCAATCATCTAGCGAGACCATTGCAGACTTAAACGAAAAGCAACTAGAACTTGGAATCACAACCGAAGAACAAGCACAGACTGCTGAAGAAATAAAAGCCAAATGGGATGAAATGAAGTTAAAGTTTATGGA
>CALDLU010000244.1:0-3847 GCA_937915245.1 uncultured Clostridia bacterium
TGAGCCTAAGAAAGATGAGCCTAAGAAAAAAGTTCTTAACATTAATAAACATTTAGTTAGATTTTTAGGTTTACTATGTGCGACTGGTGCTTTCTTCTTGGTTAGTCCAGTATTAATGTTTGTTGCTCTTATGCTTTTTGAAGCATCATTCATAATGCAATCTATTGAATATAATGAATTTAGACCAAAAAGACCTCCAATGTCAAGACGAGAAAAAAATATGGAAAAAATTTCTAAATATGAGAACACTTTAACAAAAAATCAACTTTCAAAAGAAGAAATTAGTTTATTAGAAGATGGCAAGTCTATAAAGTTTGGCACTAGAAGAAAAACCCTTGGAAGAAAAGCATTTAAAGACTATAAAAAAGCATTAAAAAAACAAAGAGAATTTGATAAAGCATCTAAAAAACTTAACAAAAATTCATATATGACACAATCTGCAGAAGATTTTATGAAAGAACAAGAATTTATACAAAGTATGAACTCTAACAACAACAAATTTGAGAAAGCTAAACAATCTTATTTAGATAAAGTTCAAAGACTTATAGATACTCGTAAACAAATGGTAGAACAAATTAAAGCAAATAAAATCAAAGTTGATGACTCTCAACTTGCAATAATTAATGACGAAATAAAAAGTTGTCAAGAGTATTTAGATTCCGTAAGCAGTTCAGTTGTAAATAGTGATTATATTCAAAATAAAAATTATTTAGATTATTATCATAGAACTATGGATCCAAATTTCTTAGGTAATGTTGGAACAGATGAAACATTTGAAAACTCTATGGAAGAACAAAAAGATAAATTAACAAAACCAACTCTTAACAAAGAAGCTTTTGAATCTTTACAAGCATCAATTGCAACAGCAGAAAAAGAAGCTCAAGTAAAGGGAGCTCAAGATAAAGCACAAGAAAAAGACGCAGAACAAAAACAAAATAGTAATGATGAAGAAATGACAAAATAAAACAAAAAAAACAATAGAGTAAATTCTCTATTGTTTTTTTATTATCCTTTTAGAATTTTATAAACTTCTGCGAGTTCTTCCCTACTCATAAGTTTTGGAACTGGATATAAAGGATTTGCTTCACTATCTGCTTTTTTTGATAAATCAAATATATCTTCTTCCTTTATTACTTCAATATTTTCAGGTATATTCATTGACTTGTCCATTTCTTCAATAAAATGTATAAATTTTTCACATGCAAATTCATTTGAATCAAATTTATTTGCAATTCCTACATATCTTGCAAGTTTGGCAAGTTTTTTTTCACAACTCTTACCATATATTCTTAACATTTTTGGCAAAATTATTGCATTTGCAAGTCCATGAGCAACATTATACTTTCCACCTAAAGAATGAGCAATAGCATGAACATATCCAACATATGACCTTGTAAACGCATTACCTGCCATAAATGATGCTTTTAACATATTCTTTCTTGCTTCAAAATCTTGGCCATTTTGATAACATAAATACAAATTATCAAAAATTAATTTCACTGCACCAATTGACATTCTTCTTGTATAAGCAGTTGTTGAATGTCCAATATAACTTTCTACTGCATGCGTAAGAGCATCCATTCCTGTTGTTACAGTTAATCCTTTTGGCAATCCAAGTGTTGCGTGAACATCAAGCACAGCGAAATGTGGTATAAGACAGAAATCATTTATTGGGTATTTATAGTGTGTCTTTTCATCAGTTATAACTGCTGCCAAAGTAGTTTCACTACCAGTTCCTGCCGTTGTTGGTATTGCGATTAACAAAGGTAATTTCTTGTGAATTTTTAATAAACCTTTCATTTTTTCTATGCTTTGTTTTGGTTTTACGATTCTTGCTCCCATAACCTTTGCACAATCCATAACAGAACCACCACCAAAAGCGATTATTCCATTACACAAGTTATCTATATAAAATTTTCGTGCATTCTCTACTAACTCTATAGTTGGATTTGGGGTTACTTCATCAAATATAGCAAATTCAATACCATTATCTTTTAACGCATTTGTCATATCATTTAAAAGCCCTAATTTTACCAAACTTTCATCAGTTACGATTATTACTTTATTAATTTTTTCTTCTTTAATTTTATTTGCCATATCAATATAACTATTAAATAATTTTGGTTGTCTATATGGTAAAATTGGTAAAATCAATCTAAATGCAATTTGATACATTCTACACCAAATTTTGCGAGCAAGACTCATCTTTGGTATGTCGTAAGTTTTTACAAATGACATAAAATAAATTGAAGTTGCAAGTATTAATTCTGCTGGATAATATAATGATAAACAAAATATGTTAAAAACCCTTTCTCCATTGCCAAACACATTAAACATTAGCATTAAATCAGATAAGAAAAACATTAGCGTGCCAACAAAAATATATAATAATTGTTTTGAATTATATTTTCTATTAAGCAATAAATTTGAAAATGATTTTGCGAGCATATTTGAAATGATAACAGCATATGCAATGACAAGTGGCAACATCTTTCCAAAAGTAAGACCATTTGAAAGAAAAACTATGCATAAAGAAGCTCCAATTATTACTAGTGATATTATTATATCCCAAATACTAAATCTATTTAAAAATAAAAAAGCTACAAAGAAAAATATATGTCCCAATGCGAATAGACCAGCACCAATAGTAAAATCAACACCAAGAATTATATCTCCAAGCATTGCAAAAAATAAGCCAATAGTTAAAAATATACTATATTTTTTAATATTGATTTTTTGATTCTTGTACATTACACATAAATTTACAAGTCCACAAATAAAAAATATAAAACTTGTTAAACCCTTAACAATAAGGTTGCCACGAAATACTAGCATATATAGCAAATCACCTACAATTATAAGCATTGCCACAATACTGTTAAACCAATTTAAAAATTTATTTTTCATAATTTCCCCTTTGGTTGTATTTTATAACAAAAATATATTTTTAACAAACAAAATATGCTACAATTCAAAAACTCTATGTTATTGCATAAAAAAATCTAACTGCAAAGTTAGATTTTTTATAAACTAGTTTCATTATGATTTTGTGTTTATTATAACAAGAATGCCTGTACTGACTGCATCATAATTTGCCCATTTCCCAACAACTCCATACATTTTTGAATAATCTATTCCATTCAATCTAAGCCCAACGAACTCTTTCCCAGAAACAACAGACACAATTTCAATTTTCCACATATCTCCATATTTTAAATTGTGATAGAAATCATCACTTTCGCCCCCATATGGCAGGATTCCATTTACATAAAATTTGAATTTCCCATAATTTGTAGTTCCCCCAAAATATTTTCCATCTAAATATCCGTTACAATCTATTGTGTACGATTGAAGTTCGCCTTTTTTAACTTCCAAAGAGTAGTTGAATGTTAGGTTTGTTCCTTGCTTTATATCTATTAGTGAATATGCAATAACAATATTTCTTGTTGCATCATCTTTTAATATTTTGTCTTGTGAGTATTTGCATACCTTGTATACATTACTTTCGGTGTTGTCATCAATAAGCACTGCATACATATCGGTTATTGTAGATAAATTTGATACATTTATTACGATATAGTAAGTGTAATAATAGTTTCCACTAGATGTTTCTTTCCCAAAGTTAATGTTTATTCCTGTTGCACTTGCTGTGCCTTGGTTAAGATATGAGTCATATGATCCTTTGTCTTCTGCCAATGTATATTTTGTTGTGTCTATGCTATCAAACGACTTTGCAGAAAGTTCGTCAACAATATCATCAAATAATTGTTCTTCAGTTCTCTGTGCTTGTCTTTTATATACTTTTGTTGTTATCTTGCAATACACATCTTCCACCTCATAACTAACA
>CALDLU010000245.1:0-5876 GCA_937915245.1 uncultured Clostridia bacterium
GCATTGTATAAACCTTTAAAGAAAGATAAAAGTTGGTTAAAGTTTGCACCAATATCTTTTCCAATACATGGAGCAGAATATCTTTCTGCAACATCTTCTATTAAATCTTTTCTTCCAACGATGTATCCACCAGATTTTGCAACACCACCACCCAAATTTTTCATAAGTGAACCAACAATAATGTCTGCGCCGACTTCTATTGGTTCTTTTGTTTCAACAAAATCTCCGTAACAGTTATCAACCATAATTATAACATCTTTGTCAATATCTTTAATTGCTTTGCAAACTTTTTCTATTTTGGCAATAGTTAAACTTTTTCTATGAGAGTATCCACGACTTCTTTGAATTTCAACAAGTTTAACCTTGCTTTGTTTTAATCTATTTTGAATTGCATCAATATCAAAATCATCATTCACAAGTTCAATTTGTTCGTACTTAATTCCATTTTTAAGTAATGAATTTTTGCTTGTCCCAGTAAGTCCAATTATGCTTTTTAATGAATCATAAGGTTCTCCTGTTATTGAAATCATTGTATCGCCATATTTTAAAAGTCCAGAAAATGTTAGGTTAAGAGCGTGTGTTCCACTCATAATTTGTGGACGAACGAGTGCTTCTTCTGCTTTAAAAATTTGAGCATAAACTTTTTCCAATTTATCTCTGCCACCATCACTATACCCATAGCCAGTAACTTCGGCAAAATCTGAACATGATAATCTGTTATCTTGAAATGATTGCAACACTTTTGCACTATTTATTAAAGCGACTTCATCATATTTTTTAAATATTGGCTCAAGTTCGCTATCACAACTTTTTGCAAGTTCAACTAATTTTTCATTTATATTTAATCCGTAAAACATTTCTTCTCCTATTTGTAACCATAGTAGTTTACTTGTTTTTGGTACTTTTGTAAAGTAAAATACAACTCTTGACATAATCAGCATTTGTGTAGTAGAATTGTGGGTAAATTATTTAAGAGAGATTATGAGAAGAGTTATTTTATATATAAGGGGGTATTTGATTTTACCACCACCAACCAAAATTGAATAAAGGCTACGCAATACTTCGTTTACTGTCAAATTTTTGTACATTATAAATGTCGATTAGTTTGCAGTAAATTTAAAAATCTACATTAATATTTGATATAGATTAGTTTAATAATAAAAAAATATATATAAAATACAAAAGGATAAATTAAAATAATGGAAAATAATAATGAAATTAGCAATAATAGTGTTGCTAATGAAGAAATAAAAAATGATGTTGTTTTAGATGAAAAAAATAAAACAACAAAAAAGAAAAATATATTTGTAAGAGTATGGCAATACTTTACAACTTATGAAAAAATTTGGTTATTTGTACTTTGGTCAGCAGGCATAACACTTGGAATTTTATTCCCAGAAGGTGAAGTTTGGTGGGTACAAATGTTTGCTATGATTACTTTGGTTGGTGGTTGTGCTTGTGAATTGTTACTTTCAAAGCAATCAAAGTGGGCATTTATTATATCGTTCTTTTTCTATGACTTAACACAAATTGTTGTTTATGTCGCAAATGGATATTATGTTAGTGCATTGTTTGAAGTTCTGTTCTGGTGCCCAATGTTGTTTATCTCATTTTTCGCTTGGGATAAAAAGAAAGATAAAGAAGATGCAAATATAACACAAGTTAAAGCAATAAACTATAAAAAAGAAACATTGATGTTTGTTGGTGTTCTTGCTGTATCAATAGGTATGGGTGTTCTATTTACATTTGCAGGAACTTGGTTTCCAGGAACATGGTTTAGTGGATTAAGTGAATATTGGTATATTGATGCACTTGCAAACACATTTAGCGTATGTAATGGGTTATTCTTGTGGTTTAGATACAAAGAACAATGGATTGCATGGCTCGGTCTTACTGTATGCGAAAGCATTATGTGGATATTGAGCAAGCAATGGGTTATGCTTATTTTGGAACTTGGATATTTGACAAACACAATTTATGGTTACATCAAATGGACAAAATATGTAAAAAATCATAAAAATGAAGATGAACCTATGGAAATTTCAAAAGAATAGTGCTATACTAATTTTGAAGGTTAAAAATGAAAGTAAAAGTTTACAATAAAGAATTTGAAGCAAAAATTTTGTATAATCAAGAACAAAATTCATATCGCATTGAAATATTGGATAATTCAAACATAATGGGTTATGCAACATTCAAATTAAAGAGAAACAAATACCAAGATTCAATTTGGCTCTACAAAATTGAAACATATCCAAAGTATGCACACACTGGAGTTGGGACTGCAACAATAAATTTGCTTGAATATTTTGCTTTGCAAAACAGAGCACAAGTTGTTGAAGGGAAGTTTTATCCAGAAAACGAATTTGCAAAACCATTTTATAAAAAATATGGTTACTCAATTGATAAAGAAGGTTATGAAACCTATATTTACAAAACTTTGGATTACAAAAGAATAAAAGAAAACATTGAACCAAATATAACAAAATATGAAGAACAAATTGGCAGTCAAAATGAATTAAATATTTAATAAAAAAAATCTACGAAGAAAATTATATTTCGTAGATTTTTTTTATAATGAGAATTGGTCATTTTTATTATTTTCATGTTCAAGATAGTTTTCAAAACTCTCACAAGTATCACAAAGTTCTTCACTTGTTTGTTTTTCTGAACCATCACTATCAAGAGAATCAATCATTCTTGCAAATTTGATAAGTTCTTCTTTTGAAAGTTTTTTCCCAGCAAGTTTTTCACAAATATGGAAAGGTTTTCTATATCTGTTGTTTTTTCTTTCCTTTTTTATTGTAAGACTATATAATTCTTCTGGATATTCTCTTACAACTGCAGTTTTTGTTTGATTTTCATCAGTTGGAACAATTTTATACTTATCGCCACATTTTTTTACCAAAACAAAATTGCTTCTATCTTTTAATACATTTCTTCCAATAACATATCCATAGTCATTGGTGTCAAAAGAGTGAACATGATATAATTTTACAATTCTCAAATCATTAACGTTAGTCATTTTTTCTTCTCCTTTTGAATATTTTTTATCGGTCTTTTTTATACCGAAAGCGTATTTTAGACACTTTTAAAGTGCTTGTCAAGAGTTTTTTTAAAAAAATTAAAAATTTGTTATTTACTATTTTTCATATTAAAAAAATGTGGTATAATATATCTACTATGGATAAATTTATAAAAGTTCGTGGAGCAAGAGAAAATAATTTAAAGAATGTTGATGTTGACATTCCAAGAGATAAGCTTGTTGTGTTTAGTGGTGTTAGTGGCAGTGGGAAAAGTACACTCGCTTTTGACACAATTTTTGCTGAAGGGCAAAGAAGATATATCGAAAGTTTGTCAAGTTATGCAAGAATGTTTTTAGGTCAAAGCCAAAAGCCAGATGTTGACCAAATTAGTGGACTTAGCCCAGCAATATCTATTGACCAAAAAACAACAAGCCACAACCCAAGGTCAACTGTTGGAACAATAACCGAAATATATGACTATATGCGTTTGCTTTATTCACGCATTGGTGTTCCATATTGTCCACACTGTAATGAACCAATAAAAAAACAATCAATCGACCAAATTATAGACAAAATTTTGCAAAAGGAAGAAGGAACAAAAGTTATTGTTCTTGCTCCACTTGTAAGACAAAAAAAAGGTGCTCAAGAAAAATTATTTGAAAAGTTAAAAAAGAGTGGTTATGTTAGAGTTGAAGTTGATGGAATAATTTACACTCTTGATGAAAAAATCGAACTTGACAAAAACAAAAAGCACGATATTGCAGTAATTATAGATAGATTGGTTTTAAACAAAGATGTAAAACCAAGACTTTTTGAAAGCGTTGAAACAGCAGTAAAACTTGGTGAAGGAATTTGCCTTGTTGAAGTAAATGGCGAAAAAGAACTATTTTCAACATTATTTGCTTGTCCAACTTGTGGGTGGACATTAGGGGAGATAACTCCAAGATTATTTTCATTCAATAGCCCAATAGGTGCTTGTCCAAATTGTACAGGAATTGGGTACACATTGGACATTGATGAAAGCAAAGTATTAAGAAATGCACATCTGTCCATTCGTGAAGGTGCATTTAATATAACTGGTTGGAGTGGTGATAGAAACTCTATGGCAGGAATGTATTTTGAAATGCTTTCAAAATCTTATGGAATTGACCTTGACTGTCCTGTAAGAGATTTGCCAAAAGACCAATTAGATATAATTCTTCATGGTAATGGTGGAGAAAAAATTGAAATGGAGATGCAAAATGCTCGTTTTTCTGGCAAATATAACGCATCTTTTGAAGGTATTGTAAATAATTTACGAAGAAGATACAAAGAAACAACAAGTGAATATATAAAGTTTGAAATTGGCAAGTTTATGGAAGAAATGACTTGCAAAACTTGTCATGGAAAAAGACTAAACGAACAGGCACTTGCTGTTAGAATTGGTGGAAAAGATATTTTGGAAATGTCAAATATGAGTGTTGTTGATTTGCTCGAATATATCGACACCCTTAAATTTGAAAAACAAGATATTCCAGTAAGCGAACCAATACTCAAAGAAATCAAAGCAAGACTTAACTTTTTGAAAGATGTTGGACTTGGATATTTATCACTTTCAAGAAGTGCTGAAACATTAAGTGGTGGCGAAAGTCAAAGAATACGACTTGCAACTCAAATTGGTAGTGGACTTGTTGGTGTGCTTTATATTCTTGATGAACCTAGCATTGGACTTCATCAAAGAGATAATGATAAATTGCTTGCAACATTAAAACATTTAAGAGATTTGGGAAATAGTTTGATTGTTGTTGAGCATGATGAAGATACAATTCGTTCTGCTGACTATATTGTTGATGTTGGACCAAAAGCAGGTATTCATGGTGGCGAAATTGTTGCTTGTGGAACTGTGCAAGATATAATCAATTCGCCAAAATCTATTACAGGAAAATACCTTTCTGGCGAAGAAAAAATTGAATATAACAAAGAAAGAAAAAAATCAAAAGACTATTTGCATATAATTGGTGCAAAACAAAATAACTTAAATAATATTAATGTTGATATTCCACTCGGTGTGTTCACTTGTATAACAGGTGTTAGTGGAAGTGGAAAAAGTAGTTTGGTAAATGGCATACTTTATCCATATTTGGCAAATGCACTCAATGGTGCAAACAAGCAACTTGGAAATGTGAAAGAAATTAAAGGTATTGAAAAACTTGACAAGGTTATTTGTATTGACCAATCACCGATAGGCAGGACACCAAGAAGTAACCCAGCAACTTACACAGGTGTTTGGACACCAATAAGAGAACTTTTTGCAAAAACTGTTGATGCAAAAATGAAAGGTTACACATCTGGAAGATTTAGTTTTAATATTAAAGGTGGAAGATGTGAAACTTGTGAAGGTGCAGGTGTAAAGGAAATTGAAATGTATTTCTTGCCAGATATAACTGTTCCTTGTGAAGTATGTAAAGGGAAAAGATATAACAGTGAAACATTAGAAGTAAAATACAAAGGCAAGTCTATTGCTGATGTTCTTGATATGACAGTTGAAGATGCTTGCAAGTTTTTTGAAAATATACCAAGCATCTATCCAAAAGTGAAAGCACTAAACGATGTTGGACTTGGATATATCACATTAGGTCAAAGCTCAACAACATTAAGTGGTGGTGAAGCACAAAGAGTAAAACTTGCAACAGAACTATGTAAGCGTAGCACAGGCAAAACAATTTATATACTTGATGAACCAACAACAGGACTTCATGTTGATGATGTAAAAAAACTTATTGCAATTTTAACAAAATTAGTGCAAAATAATAATACAGTTGTGGTAATTGAACACAACCTTGATATGATTAAGTGTGCAGATTATATAAT
>CALDLU010000246.1:0-2867 GCA_937915245.1 uncultured Clostridia bacterium
ACACAGATGCAAATGAAGAACAAGATGATGAAATTGTTACAGTTGAACCATTTCTACGCATAGATGACATTGATGATTTAAAAATATATAACGATAACTCACCTTATGAATTAAATATCAAAGTTACTTGCAATGAAGATTTTATAATTACAACAAAGTCAAATAATGACAACATTTTGATAAATAAAAATATTATTACACCAAACAAAGTTGGAAAAAGCATTGTTGAAATCAATGTAAAATCTTCTTCAAAAAAAGTTATAAAATTTGTAAATGTCGAAGTTTTGCCAAGTAACATAAGCGCTAATTTTTCTATTTTAAAAAATAATGAAATTCCTAATAATCTATTCGTTGGCGAAGAATACATTTTAGAATTAAATTTATCAAAGGATTTAATTTATTCTTATGAAATAGAAACATCAGAAAATATAAATAATTTACAAATAATAAATAAAGAAAATAAAAAAATTAAATATAAATTTAAAATAATTAATAACGAAGAAATTGCGTTTATTTTTAAATATAAAGATTACACAAAAACAGCTAAATATAAAGCATACAACTATATTAATAATATTGATATTTCTTTTTCAAATACAGTAGAAAATAATCAAATATTATTATATTTATTTAATAATTATTACAAAGATTTAGCGAATAATGATGGCATTTTTAATGAAATTAAATATACAATAAATAAGCATGATGATATAATAAATGATTTTTCTTTAATCATTGAAAATACTGAACTTGCCGAAATTATTGATAATAGAATTATAGCCAAAAGTGAAGGGATAACTATTCTTAATGTAATAGCAAATGATGGTTCAAATTATAAACAAAGTTACCAAATAGTCATAGAGAAAATCAAAATACAAAATTTAAGTTTTAATGATGAAATTGTTGACCTAAAAGTTGATGAGCCATACCCTATCGCAACAACATATTCCCCCATCTATGCTCTTTCTAACTTGATGTATTACTACAACAATCAAAGATATACAGATTCAACCATTTCATTTAATTCTGTTGGTACATATTCACTAAAAGTTATTGATATATTTTCTAATCTAAATGCAATTATAACATTCAATGTAATCCCAAACGAAAATGCATATATTATCTCATTCAATCCAAATTTTTTGGCAAATGAGAATGCTATATTTGAAAGTGATGTGCTTACAATAAACTCTGGGAAAAGTGAATACCATATTCCTTTTTCGTATAATCTAAATAGCGAGATTCAAGTTAAAAATATAACTAGTATATTAATCTTTTCATCTGACACAATATCTGCTGAAATAGAGCAAACAACATATAATGGATTCATTATATCACTAAAAGGTTCTGGTGAAATTAGATTTACAATATATTTAAAAGACAACCCAAAAATTATGTATACATTTAAGGTTGTTATTGTGTAATTATCAAATTATTACAAATTCAGTAAAATTATAGTAATGCAATACATTAGTAAATATAATTGTACACTAAAGAAATTTATATAAAATCTATCTTAATTGTATTTATAAATTACTATACATCTCCCAAACTTAGTTTAGGAGATTTTTTCTATTATTAATAATTTAGCATCATATATGGGTAACTATTTGTTAATTTATATGGCTAAATATAATGATATGTTTGCATATTATAATCAAAACAAAATTAGAGAAATTCCCCATAATAAATATGTCCGTTAATTTTCCAAAGTTAGAAAGCATTAGAATTTATTTCATATATAATAAAATTGTAATTTAGTGAGAATTACAAAATATACAAAGGAGAACATATTTTATGAAATTTAAAGACAGAACAGGCTCTAATCTTAATAGAAGAAAACTTAAGATAATTAGCCAAACCGCTGAAGAAATGATAGTTGATGTTGAAAGAGCAGATAAACCTGATGATGAAGGAACTCCAATCAATGCCGATATAATGAATCAATTACAAAAAGAAATTGACACTGCAAATATAAATTCATCTTCAGCAATATCAACAGCTGATTCAGCTATAGAAACTGCAAACTCAGCAAAGGAAAAAGCCATTTATGTTGAGAGTCAACTTGCAGACCGAGGAGCAACAGTAAAAATTAATGGGACTTCTCAAAGTGAAATTAATTTTTCAAACAATCCCCAAGAACAAATAGATAGTAAATTAAATAAAAATTTTACATCTATGCTTGAAAAAACATCTTTAGATACTGAAGATTTATTTGTATTACAAGATAACAACGATAACTCTACGCCAAAAGAAACAAAAAAAATAAAATACGGGACTCTCAAAACTTTATTACTTGATACAATATATCCTATTGGTTCAATATATATGTCAGTAAATGGCACCGATCCTGAAATTTTATTTGGAGGAAAATGGGACCCGTTAAAAGATAGATTTTTGTTAGGCGCTGGGGATGCTTATTCGTCAGGTGCTAATGGTGGCGAAGCAACTCACACTTTAACAACAAATGAAATGCCATCTCATACCCATACACAAAATGCACATGGACACCAAGTCTATGGAGGTGGTGATAGAGATTCATATTGTTATGGCGCAAATTATGGAACTATAGGATTAGGTGGTTGTATTAATGATAAGAATTTAGGATATGTAACTAATAGTAACAATGGAAATTCGTTAATACGCTCTACTACTGCAACAAACAACTACACTGGTGGTGGACAACCACACAATAATATGCCACCATATTTAGTTGTATATATGTGGAAAAGAAAGAATTAATTAAAGGAGTGGAATATGAGAATTTTTGATATAACAAAAACAATAGAATTAACAAAAGAACAATGTGATTTAACAAAAGGTCGTTTAAAAGAAAGTACAATATTCATTGCTGATAAAGAAGAATA
>CALDLU010000247.1:0-1978 GCA_937915245.1 uncultured Clostridia bacterium
TGTAAGTGCCAGTACTTTTACATCACCATAAATATATTTTACAAATGGTAATTTTTCGATATTAAAAATTTCATTCTTTTTTGCCTTTAATGCCAAAATATTTAAAAAATGATACTTTTTTTCAATTTTTAAGCCATTTTTTTGCAAAAATGAACTAGCAAATGATAAATTATTAACTTCGACCAAACAATCAAATAATTTATTTTCACTTGATAATATTGCTACATTTTTAAATTTTTCATCTATTTTTTTCATATATCATTTTATTTAATTTTTTCCAAAATTGACAATAAATTTTTTTGTTGCTCTGCATTTAAGTAAGGCATTATTTGAGTTATGGTATTTTTTATTTTTTCATAGTCAAATGTTCCATCTCGCTTTTGCTTGGCGATATTATTAAATAATTCATTAGTTAAGTCGTTTTGATTAAAATTTTTATATTTTTCATACATATCTTCAATTTTTTCTTCATTTTTTTGTTTTTTTTCTTGTTTTATATTTTCTTCACATTTATATTCACTTAGCTTCATAAAATCTCCTATCACATTTATACATATGCAAACATATAATAAATAGTGCTGGAGAATATATGGAAAATGACTTTTTTCAAAATCCGTACCCAAGTAGTTATGAACCACCAAACAACATAAACAATACTCAAAATCAAAACCAAAATAGTTTGATATACAAAATTTTGCCATTATTAATTTCTGGCAAAGGTATCAATGAAATTTTGCCAAGCATTATGGGAAATAATCCACTAATTAGTTCTATTATGAGTAGTTTAGATAAAAACAAAGATTCTAAACCCCAAAAAGAGAAATACTTAACTAAAAAAATCAATATGGCTGGGTATGTTAAAATTGATTAACTTTAACAATGTAATCTACATAAAATGGTATGGAGATTATTATGAAAGATTTTCAAAACTATACCGAATCCCCTTATATTGATATGAGAAATCCATTTGGTTTTGATGGAAACTTTGGCTGTGGTTGTAACCCTTGTCATAGACCACCAATTCCAAATTGCAATAGACCAATAAGACCACCTATGCGACCACCAGAAAATTGTTTTCCACCACAACAATGTTACGACAACATTAATGATTGTGATGAAATTTTGTACCTTTTAACAGGCATTTTGATTGGTAGAAAATTGAAATAATTTATTCGGTTGAACATTTATTCAACTAATTTTGAAGCAATTTTTATAATTTTTACACAAAAAAAATATCACAAATTATGTGATATTTTTATTGTAAATTTTAGATTAGTTTTTCAAATTCATTAAGTAAATTTTTCATACTTTCAAAAACAAAATCAAATGTTTCTTGTTTTTCAAGATTTACTCCTGCAACTTTTAATAGTTCAACTGGTGGCATTGTGCAACCAAGAGTCAAGAATTTTCTATAACCTTTTAATGTTTCCTTGTCGCCAGAAAAGATTTTATTTGCAATATAGAAAGCCGAAATTAATCCTGTTGCATATTTATATACATAGAATGATGAATAGAAATGTGGTATTCTTGACCATTCATATTGTATTTCAGGAACAAGCTCAACATTCTCTCCAAAATAATGCTTATTCAAATTATAGTAATAAGAATTAAGTGCTTCTGGAGTTGTATCTTCACCATTTTGATATGCAAAATGTGTATGTTCTTCAAATTCAGCAAACAATGTTTGACGAAATATCGTTGAATAAAACATTTTAAACAAATAATCAAAATAATAGATTTTTTCTTCTTTTGTTTGGGCTTTATTCAATAAATAGTTAAGCAATAACATTTCGTTTACAGTTGATGCAACTTCAGCAACAAAGATTTCATATCCTGCTTTTGTGCTTGGTTGATTAAGGTTTGAATAATAAGTGTGCATACTATGTCCCATTTCATGTGCGATTGTAAACACATCTGTTAATGTACTTTCATAGTTTAACAAAACAACTGGGTGTTTTCCATAATATCCCCATGAAAA
>CALDLU010000248.1:0-4992 GCA_937915245.1 uncultured Clostridia bacterium
TTTTGAAAGTAATGGGGCTTATGCCAGATTACACAGTTATGAATGATGTTCTTATTATGAGCCAAATGCCAAATGTTAAACTTGTAAAAAGACTTACTGGTTGGAACAAAGATGGTAGAAAGGTTAAAGAACACCAAAAATCATTGAAAATCATTAGTCCTTGTCTTAAAAAATACAATCAAGATTACACTGATGAGAATGGTAATGTGTTCACAAAAGGTATTGAAAAACTTGATTTGAGTGTTGGTCATGTATTTGATATTAGCCAAACAGAAGGTAGAGAATATCCATATCTCAACACAAATAAAGAAACCATTGCAAAGTTCTTTGAAGCCGCTAAAAATTCTCTTGAAAGAACAGCAAAAGGTTATAAGTTTGAGTATGTTGACCAAGAGCCATTTGCCAAGATGGATAAAGAAAACAAGGTTGTTTACATCAAAGATGGACTTTCTATTGATGAACTTATCAATACATTGGTTAATCAAACAACAAGAGTATTGATTGATAGCAGACGCCCAGAAGGTATTACAAGCAAAACAGTTGAAAATATTGATGACATTGAATATAACTGCGCACTATATGCAATCAAATCAAAACTTGGTCTTAACTTGCCAGACTTTAATGATGACGCCATTACAAACCTTTCTGATGAAGAAAAATTGGAGTTTAAAAACAATCTTCAAAAGGTTCGTTCAGTAAGTATGCAACTTCTTTCTAACTTTGAAACTGCGATTGAAATTGCAATTCGTGGACTTGAAAAGCAAACTCAAAAGGTTGAAGAAGAAGTTAAAACACAAGAAAAAACAGAAGAAGTTAAAACACCAGTAGAAAAGAAAACTGCAAAAAAGACAAGTTCAAAGTCTAAAAAGGCAGAAAGTGAGGTGGAATAATGAGATTAGGTGGTGAACTTTCGTTCTTGCTTACTGACATTGATTATTCTTCTAAACAAGAACTTTTAGACAAATTAAGAGCAATGCGTGATGGCTTGCAAGAAGTCCCAAAGGAAGAAAGGCTTAAAGTTAGACCAAATCTTGCGGTATCTATTCAACAAGCGTTCTATGCTAGTGAATATGAACTTTTGAGATTTAAGAAAACAAATAACCACTTCAAGGGAGATATTCATGCAGATAAAACTGAACAATAAAACACTGAATATTTCAGTTGAACAGGCCACGCCAGATGGAATGGAAAAATTTTCTACAATAATCATTTTTAAAGGTGATTTTAAAAGATATAGTGAGGACCAAAATGTTAAATCTATTTGGGATTTTACGGATTTTTATAAAGAAAATCCAAATCTAATGTTAGCTTTGCCAATTTACGAAAAAGATAGGAATTTAACAATGGAAGCAAATGATGAAATTGTAGGATATATTTGTGTTGATAAAACAGACTATGAGAACTTTTATGGAAAGAAATTTCCAGAAAATCTATCAAAAGAAGATGTTGATGAAATCAATTCAGAATATGTCAGAGAGCTCTCTACAATTAACGATTGCTTTAATTGTGAACTCTTAACAATAAAAATATCTTTAATGGTTGATGGCAAACAAACTAATGCTGAAAATCTTTATTCTTATAAAAATGATATTGAGTATTTAATTGAAAACTCAGATACATTAACGGAAAATCCAGAATTTGTAGAACTTTTCAAAAACAATTTTGTGAAATTAAAGGAGGAAATTGCTTTGGAATTTGAAGATGAAAGAGAAGATATTGAAGATGAAGAAACAAAGATTGTCAGAGTTTTGATTAAGGAACCCGGTAAAGAACCTTATGAGAAAGAAATTGAAGATAAACTTAGTGTTCTTCAAGGCATTGTTGGTGGATACATTGAATGTGTTGAAATGCCCGGTGTGAGAAATGTTGACTTGTATGTAAATGAAGAAGGCAAACTTAATAAATTACCGGGGAACTTTTGGCTTCCAGAGTATGAAGATTGTGCTTGTGGCACAGTTTATATGGTAGGATTTGACCCAGACTCTGGTGAAAATGTTAGTTTGACCGATAATCAAATCAAGAAATGCAAGACTTATTGTAAAACATACGAACTCCCAAAAGGTTTGGATTTGTATGAAGATTATTACATTGTTAAGGCTTGTATGATTGAGAGATATAAACATCAACAAAAGAAAAATGCGGAGATGTAAAAATGAGAGATGTCGAAATAAAAAGAAGGGGAAACTCTTTAAAAATCGGTGTTGACAATTCATATATTACGGTTAATCCAAGAGTTGGAAATAACCTTGGGCATTTAATTTGTTGGCATGGAAGATATAACCTTGGTGACAAACATAATTTTATAGACCGAAAGTTTTTTGAAGAATATGTTAGTGATAAAGATAATGAAGTTTATTGTATTTTGAAAGTTTATCTATATGACCATTCAGGATTGGCGTTGTCTACAACACCATTTAATGATAAGTTTGATAGCAGGCAAATCGGATACATTTATTGCACAAAGCAAGATTTAAAAGACTTAGGATTCCCGCAAGATGATTATGAAAAGGTGGAAACTGAACTTAAAAATGAGATAACCACGTATAACGATTATCTCAATAATGATACTGATTATTATTACTATGAGATAACAGATGAAGATGATAATTTGGTCGATAAAATGACGGGATTTGTTAATGATAACAAAATCAAGATGCTTAAAGAAATGCAACAATTTGCTGATAGTCAATATCATTATCTTTTCAATGAACTTATAAGAATAGAGAAAAAACGAGAAAGTTGTCTATAAAGGTCCACCTTTATGGACGAAAAAGGAATAACAAATGGAAACAAAAACGAGCAAAAATATTATCTCTTGGGGGCAGTTGTTTCTTTTGATTGGAGTGTTTGCTTTATTCCTTTACGCATTAACAGTAAGAGTGAATTTTAACCCTAAAACAGATGTTGTTTTAGAAGGATATGTGTTTGTCGGCAGTGAACTTAAATCCTACACAGGACAAGAAACAGATGTTACATTGCCGACATCATATTCCTTTGGAGAACCAGTTTATTATTCTGGAAAAGCAACTTTTAATTCACAATGGGAAGCAAGACAATTTTGGCAAGAACACTATGCTTGTGGGGCTGAGGGTTATTATGAATTTTATCAAGAGATTTACACTCATAGTTATCCTTGGAATTATGAATATACCATTGGCAGACCAACTTATATCGAAGGAGATGAAGTAAAGGTTAATACAATGGCTTGGTATGCAGGACAAAACAATCAATATATTGAAACCTTGAAAATACCAAAGGAATTTACTACAACAAGTGTGAGAGCATTTCAAAATTGTCCTAACTTAAAAGAAGTTTACTTTGAAGATGGTGTTGAAGTTGTTGGTGATGGCATTTTTGATGGTTGTTCAAGCCTTAAAAAAGTTAGATTATCTGAAACAACAAAGCAAATAGACGCTTATGCGTTCTTTGGAACTGCAATAGAAGAAATAACAATACCAAAGACAGTAAGAAACTTTCATATTGGCACATTTTACAACTGCACAAATTTAAAGACAGTTACGATTAAATCCAGTCAAATTCAGGCCAATCACAGTGATGTTTACAATCACTTTGGAAATTGTCCTTTGAATGTTATTTATGTGCCATTTGAAGCACTTGAATACTATAAAACAACAAGTCCTTGCTCTAATTATTCTAATTTATACCAAGCATTTTATTAAGGAGGAAACAATGTCAACTAGAAGTTTGATATGTATCCAAGGAGGAAAGAACAAATACGAGGCGATTTATTGCCACTCTGATGGATATTTAACTTACAATGGTCAAATGCTTAACGACCATTACAATGATAGAGAGAAAGTGGAAAAATTGATTAAACTAGGCAATATTTCTTGTCTTAAAGAAAAACTTGACCCAGACCCAAGCAAACCACATTCATTTGATTATAGTGAAAGACAAGATGATGTTACGGTTGCTTATGGCAGGGATAGAGGTGAAAAAGGACAAGAAAGCACTCTTTGTTCAATGCAGGAATTGAAAGATTGGGATTGGATTGAATATATCTACATTTTCAATACAAAAAATGAATGGGTATATTCGGGCTATCCTTTTGATGAATTTAAAAATGTTAAAGAAGATTTGGAGGACTATTACAAGAAGCTTGGAATCAAACGACCAAAAGACTTTTATGGTTATATGTCAGATGATTACATTAAGAAATTAAAAAAGCAACAAGAAGATGAAATGTAGATTTGGAAAATTATGAACTTGTAGGAGTGATGGATAACCTTAAAAGCTACCTTGAAAGTCATAATATAAATACAAGTCGTTTATTTCATTGTTTAAATCCAAATCATAGAGATAGCAATGCTTCTATGAAATACTTTGATGACGGAAGATGTTATTGCTTTGGTTGTGGCGTAAGTTATAACCTTGTAGATGTTATAGGTATAATGGAAAACCTTGATAATAGAAGTGCATTTAAGAAAACTATGCAATACTATGGAAAGAATTTCGACTATAACTCTACTGTTAGAAAGGATAAAGAACAGACTGAAAAGGACTACACAAAGGCCTATAATGTTTGGTCGTATAATCTCAGACATAATAAAGAAGCAATGGATTATCTTCTATCAAGAGGTTTATCTAAAAAGATTATTAAAGATTACAAACTTGGTTTTAACTCATTTGATTTTAAAGAATTTAGGTTTAATGCTGTTGTAATTCCAGTTAGTAAAAATTGCTTTGCTGCTAGGAATATACACAATGATGAAAAATTGAGATATTACAAACCAAAGGGTTGCCAAGTTGAACTCTTTAATACGGAAGCATTAACTAACGATAGCAAATATTGTGTAATAACAGAAGGTGAGTTCGATTGTTTGAGTTTTGAAACGGTTGGTGTTAATGCCATTGGACTTTCAAGTGCTAACAATGTAAATAAATTCATTAAAAGAGAAAAATCACTTGATAAAACCTTTATTTTAGCATTGGATAATGATGAAGCAGGACAAATAGCAACCAAAGCTCTAA
>CALDLU010000249.1:0-11691 GCA_937915245.1 uncultured Clostridia bacterium
AATACTTGGATTTAGTTTATCTTTTATTTGACTAAATAAAGCTTCTAAAGTTACATTGCTTGCAAAAGTTGTTTGTTTGTCAGTACATAATGTATAAACATTTGAATACATATTATAATCTTCAGGTTTAGATATGTTATTAACACTACCTTCTCCAATGATAGCATTCACATAATAATTATTAGATAATTTATTATCTTTTCTATTATATAAAGTATTTATAGAGTAATTATGTAGAATATTAGGATTTTCTACATTGGCATTATCCTTGTTTATTTTTGCGACAATACCACCATAGAAGAAATCTTTATAAGATGTTAAACTCTTATCATAAATAATTCCCAATGGGTAAATGTTCCCTGCGACAATATTATTGTAGAATTCACTTGCATAATTAGAATCATCCAAATACGCAACAAGACCAGATGTATAAAGTAACATCATTTCTTGTGCTTCATGATTTTTATTTAGATTTATTTCAATATTTCCAGTTGTATAACAATTGTAAATTTTTGAGCTATTTACAAATCCAAATGCACCACCAATATACATTTCTGGATTGTTAATTAATTTTAAGTTTTCTGGTACTACTATGTTTACATTTCCATAAACTCTTACTATTGCATTAGATTTATAACTTTCTTCAATACTATCGGCATTTACAATAGAATTTTCTGCATAGCCAGAGATTCCACCTATATATAGTATTGTATTATCTTCAAGATTTTCTTCTGGAAGATTTACAGATAGGCTAGAATAAATATTTACATCTGAAATCTCTGAACTGCTTTCCATTCTTCCACTAATATTACCAATATAATTCGTTCCAGAAGTATTTAAAATATTTATTGAACCTTGATTTTCGGATTTTGCACCTTCAATTTGTCTATAATTACCAATAGTTAAATTTGCGAATCGAGAATTTGTACTATATCCTACTATTCCACCAAATAAGTTATCTTGGAATAATTCATTTCCTATACTAATATTTGGAACAAAGCTAAATTTTTCAAAAGTACTATTAGCACTTTGCCCTGCTATTAAGCCTATGTGTGAATTACTAATTGAAGGAATAATTATATTTGGTAAATTAATTTCATTATCATTATCAGAAAGCAATCCTACTTTTGAATGTTTTACATATCCAAAAAGAGAACCAACGCTAATTCTTGTAAATTTAGGTCCTTCATTAGAACTATTATTTAATTTCATTTCCCAACCCAATATTTACAGAAATATTCATATCAGTTGTATATGATACACTATCTAATTGTCCAAATACTAATCCAATATATGAGTCTATATTTGTTGAAGAATTCCTAATAGATGTTATTGAAATTTTATTTGAATTTACTAAACTTACATTAATTGATGGATTTTCATCAAAATCGAATTTACCTTCTCCAAATAACATTCCTGCACTAACAGAATTTGTATCACTATTTACATTAATTTCACATTGTGTGAATGAAATATTATTAAATTTACATGAACCTTTTGCAACAGCACACAAAATACCAACATTAAGATTACTATTATTCGATTCATTAATTTTTGCATTTACGAATGATAGATTGTTAAATGATGTATCATTTGCAGTTCTTACCCAAATTGAAGTACGATTTAAACTACTTGTTTGAGTTTTATTATTTTCATATTTAACAACAAAATTGCTAAATGTTGCACCTAATGTTGTTTCAAACAATGCTCTTGTTTGGTCTACTTTAAATACAAAACCATATGTTGCTTCTGGGTCTTCACCACCACGAAGTACATTAGAAAAACCAACAATAGGAGCTATATATCTTGTTATACCAATATAATGTTCTTTCCCATCATGGACATTTTCAGCTGAATTATCAGGTTCTATAATAAATGTAACCTTACCAGATGAAACACTTGTTCTTAATTGTTCAATATCTCTTTGATTTCTAATTTTAATTGTTTTATCAAAATATCCAAATACCATATGTGGATAAAGTTCTGTGGTATCTCTTTGCCATGTATTTGCGTCCCAGTTATTTGCAAAGAATATTTTGTCAAATCTTTCACCAAAATCATAATCTTCAGCATATTTATCATCTACACTTGTTTGTGTTTCTTTATATCCTGTCCATAATGATGCTTGTCTAGTTGAAGATGAGAAAGGATAATTTTGGTCAAGTCTATATGATTCTCTAATAACTGCTTTATCATCGCTATAATTCTTATTAAGCACTGGATTTATATTTGTTTTACTGATATTTTCATCAAATATCCAAGAACCCCATAAATTCAACGCATTAACTCTTTCTAATACAACAAATTTTGTGTCATCATTATTTAAGTCTATACCGACAATTCCTGCTGTATATTCCTTACCTCTTACATCGCCTGTTGCATAAACTTCTGTAATCTTTGTTGCATCATTATCAGTTTCACCATAAGAGATATTGCTTACAATACCAACTAT
Source organism: uncultured Clostridia bacterium (assembly GCA_937915245.1). GTDB lineage: Bacteria > Bacillota > Clostridia > Christensenellales > UBA1242 > UBA5893. The sequence continues at coordinate 2,453 of CALDLU010000249.1, forward strand.
GCCACCAGCAATTTGAGCATTTGAATTTACAACATTTAATTTTGAATATGATTTTTCTATTTTCCCACTTTCTTGCAATCCAACAAGTCCACCTATTGCTATTGGACTATAAGATGAATTATCGAATAATTTTTTATTTCCTAATTCATATTCTGTAGTTTCATAGTTATATTTCCCATTTTCTTGAGTGTAATAACTTAAACTATTCTTTTCAATAAGTTGTTGTAAAGTTAAACTATTTTCTTCATCAGCAAATGTATTTACATTATCATTTTCTGACCTAACTTGTCTTAAATATCCTTTATTAATTCCAGCAATACCACCAGCGAACCCATTGTAAGAATAAAGTCCTTGTTTTGAATAGTCGGCTGTTGTTCTTGAATATGGCATAAATTGAATATCTTGCATTGTTGTTTGTGAACCAACATAACCAACGATACCACCAACAGTTCCACCTGTGATAATCATATTCCCAAGGTTTTTAAGAGCAACACTAGTTGCATTTGAAATTACAGTTACTTCTGTAAATTTGTAATTATCTTTTGTTTGTGCAGTATAGTAGTCAATAATACCAGCAATTCCACCTGCATAAGAGATTTTTGTGTTATCTCCAAATCTTGAATATCTATTATATAATTTAATTTCATTATCAAATGATGTAGAAGCATTGCTAATTGCTGTTGGATAATATGCTGATGTTACATTAACATTCGTAATAGTATCATTAAATAAGTGTGATTCGCCTTTTACAAGTCCAACGATACCACCAACAACATTTTTTCCTCTAACAGTAACATTATCTGTATTGTCTAACGCACTTACATTGACATTTATAATTTTTGAATCAACGATTTGTCCTGCGATTGTTCCAACATTTTCAATATTTTTTGCTTCAATACCAAATATTTCTTTTTCGTTGTTTTGGTCACCAACAATTACATTAAGGTTGATAACTAGCGCACCACCTTCAAGTTTACTAAATAATCCAAAACTATCAAGTGATGTATTATTACCAGAATCAGTTAAAGCAAAATTGTTTATAGTAAAGCCATTACCATCAAATTTACCAGTTGCTTTTGTGTTATAGTTACCACTAAGTGTTTTGGTTGATGATGTTAAATCATATTTACCTAAATCCGCTGATAAATCGTGGAAATCTATATCATTAATTAATCTATAGTTACCAAATACAGTTGTTTTTGTTGAATCATCAACAAATCTATCTACACTCTTATTTGCTGTGCCTGAGAATGCTTCATTGAAATCTTTTGCATTTCTAATTAATATTGGGTTATTAACTGAACCATATGCAAATTCATCAACATATGCTGTTTTTGGTTTTGCAAGATTTTCACTTTCCTTGCTTGTGTATCTAAGAGAAACAGCAATATTATTTGCGCTAATAATATCTGGACCTTGACTAGTCATTCTCCAAATTCCATCATTATTTGATGATGCAAAATTAAAACCATAGAAATAGTCTTCAATAATTACTGAAGAAACTGAAGATGCACTTTCTCCATATGCTTTTTGTATAAGTGTTGTATCACTTTCCATTGCAACTTGGTCATAATAATAACTGTTTATGATAGAATCTTTATCACTAATATAATTACCAAGTTCATCAACTCCAGAGAAGTTCATTTGTGTTGTTGTTGAACTTATAATTCTCGAAAGTGATAATGAATTCTTAACTTTTCCACCTTGAGTGTTTGAGTAAACAAAACCTGCACTTGACCTTCCTGGATTATTTTGAAGGTTTGTAAGGTTGATATTTGAATAACAATCACTAATACTACCTTTGTTTTGATATACAAAACCAGTTGCAATTCCAGAAGTTTCAATTCCAAATTTTGTTGCATGAATATCTGTAAGAGCAGATTTTACACCTTTTGAATAACTCATACTGATTGTGCCATTGTTATTTATTGCAAAACCAGAAGTTATTGTTGTGTAATTGATTTGAGAATTATTTACAATTCTAATATTTGAAGCAAAACTGCTTGTTATACTTCCGTTATTTTCATAAACAAAACCAGCGATTTCTCCAAATGAACTAATCGTAAATACTGGTAAATCATAATTTGATGAATTACCACCGTATGAATAACTATATTTTTGTGTTCTTGAAATATATCCTGTTTTGTCAACAGTATAAACATTAAGTGATGTTCCACCAACTCTACTATTTGTGATTGTACCATTATTATAGATAACAAAACCTGCAGTTTTTGCTGTAACTTTTGTTGTTGAATCTGTTGTGATAAGAATACCTGTTGATTGTTGTCTTACATCTGCACGAACATCAAAATAATTAACAACTTCACTATTTGTTATTATACCATTGTTATTAATTGCCATTGGGGCAACATTAATTTCACTGATTTGTGAACTATCAACATTTATTGTCCCAATGTTGTAAATATTCAAACGAATATTCTTTAATAATGTATTTGAATCAATATTTTCAAATAATGTAAAGTTTGAAATACCTTGTGCAAAACTTACAATAGAAATTGTAAATCCATTTCCATCCAAGCTTGCAACACTTGATGTTGATGAGATTGGTGTAAATTCATATAATCTAATATCTCTCATCAAGATATAATGTTCTTCACTTTCTGCATTGAATATTGCCAAAAATTCATCGGCTGTGTAAATTTGAACTGGTTCATCATCATTTAATTCTGCTTTTATTTCAATAGTAAAATAGTACTTGTAAATGATATCATTACCATCAGGCATATGAACTGGTATTTCAAGTAACATATCTTGAGAACCTATCGTTTTTCCTATGTAATGAAGTACTGCATCATTTCCTTCACCAACTTCACTAAATTCAACTATATTGTTTTCAATATATCTATTTGTTGTTGAATTGTAAATTGATGTTTTTGTGTCGCCATTTACATAATATAAATTTGTTCTTAAAACTTTTGCTTTTGATGAATTTCTTGAATTTTGGTTGATACTAAATTCATTTTGACTGTTATAGTAGTAATAATTTTGAGAAATAAATTTGTTAAATTCTGTTTCACCATTTTCTGTAAATTTGCCAGCAAAATTGAAATCTAATTCATGTTCAAAATATATATCTCCAAATGCTTTATCTTTGCTATTGCTATTATTTATTGAAGTATTTTCAACATCAATATCAAAAGGAATAACATATATTAACATTTGTGATGTTACAACTTCTTCTTTTCCATTAATAACTCTTGATGTTTCAACAGTGAATGTAACATTTTTTAATGAATTTTTACTTAAATTAATTGTAAATGTTGCTTTTTCATATTGTGCATCAACATCTTGCCAGTCATTATTAAATGATACTGTACCATAACCTGTTGTAACTTCTGTGCCATCTATAATTGTTGAAAGTTTGTAATTATTCTTTAATGTTTGTGATTTTTCTTTAATTATTTGAACAGTTAAAGTATCTCCAAGAAGTGCAAAGTATGTATCTTGTTGTCCATCAATACTAAGCCCTGGTTTTGTTGGAGGATTAACTAATAATGAATAAACTTGTGTATATACTACTTCATCATATCTATTATATACATTAATATATACATTAAATATTGTGTTTGTTTTTATGTCTGATGAAGCAACTGTACGAACATAAAATCTTGAAATTTCATTTTCTAAATCTGAACTATTTTTGAAAATCTTTACACCATTTTCAATAAATTCAAAATTCATAAGTTTATCTGCAAAATATGCAGATGAATCGCCTTCTTCATCACCCTTTCTCATACTGAGTAATGCTAATTTTTGACCATTTACTGGTTCACTTGTTACTGTGATATATTCAAATCCTGCATATGAAGGATATATCATAATATCTACCAAGCTTGCTTTATTTGTTGAGATTGTGTTTGTTGGATAATAATTATATCTTTCACCATTATTTCCAGAAACTTCTCTAAATGCGTAATTGTTAACATCTATTCTTATAATTTCTTGGTCTATAACAGTAATTTTTAAATCAACATAGACTGAAGAATAAATATTATTTGCGTAAAATCTTACGATATAGTAAGAAGAATTAATATTACTTAACTTATTTTTATTAAGTTCTATTGATAAATCATAGTATGTTACTCCATTATTTGTATAACGAGAATATACATAAGAATTAAACAAACCTAAATCATTTGATTGATTTAAAATTAAGTTTGAACTATCTTGACTGAATATTTTTACTCCATTTTCATCAAAAATTTCACAAGCGAGATTTTCATCAGCAACATCAGAATTAATATTAATTTGGAATTCTAATGAATCACTGGCTGACATATTAACTTCTTTTACTGAAATTGCAATGCTATTTGGTCCTTGTAAAGGTTGTAACGTCAAATTCTTTAATGTTTCATTTTTAAGAATCTTTGCAAATTTATCTTCAAGTCCATTAAGTGTTAAATAAACTGACATATTAATAGCATCATCACTATTAATAGAAATTAAATGTGTTCCAATTTTGCTACCAACAACATTATTAAGTTTGCTTTCATCATCTTTATTTTCAAAAACAACATCAAAATCATTATTTTGCAATGTGAAAATAGTTTGATTTAGAACAACATATTCATCAAGAGATGAAATAAATTTTTGTGTTGTTCCTTTTTTAAGTCCAATTGTATAACCACTTGGCAATACATAGTCATTATAAGAAATTGTAAAGTTATTAGTATTATAAATAACTTTTATATTAATTGTTATTGGGTCAATGCTTCTATCATACTTTGAGTAAATTGTTAATGTTGCATCACCAATATTGTTTATTTGCAATGTGCCGTTTGTTAAAGTCAAAATATTTGAATTTGTTTCAATACTAAGTCCATAAACACTTGAAATCCCAAATAAATCTAACAAACTAATAGTATTTTTAAGTGATAAAGCATAGTTATCTCTTTCTGTTAATGATTGAATTGTTTTATTAACAAACAATATTGCATTATCTTCATCTTGTTTAAATGAAAGATTTGTTCTTTGAATTTTTAATGTTGCAAGTTCATCAGCTGTTACAGGAACAACTCTTTTTACATTTCTTAAATATGGATAGCCATAATTTTGTTCTGTATTGTTGTCATTTAACCAAATTTCAGAACTTCCAAATCTTACACCACTATATATTTGATTTGTATCAGTTGCAATGCCACTTAATATTTGTCCATTTTGTCTTGTCATATAGTAGTTAAATTCATAAGCATCATTATTTTTGTAAGTTACATAACTATCTTTGATTACTTTTTTATCATCAATATTTTGTGAAAGTTCACCAAAAATTGACTGTGAAACACCCAAATTTGCAAAACATTCTGCGACTTTTGCATTTGAACTATTAATTTTACCAACAATGCCAACTATATTTGCATCGTTAATAATTGAATTATTTTTACCAAAGTTAAAAGCATATGATTTTGTGATTATTCCTTGCCCATCTAATTCGCCAACTAATCCTGCACACAAGTTTCCTTGCATAAACATTTGATTGCTATCACTTTTTAAATCATAGAAAATAACTTTACTATTTTCAATTAAACCAGTGTTTCTTCCAGCAATTCCACCAACAGTTGACAAATTATTATCACCTGAAATTGAACCTTGGAATGTTATATTTGAGATTGTTCCGTTGTTTTGTCCAACAAAACCACCAACATATTCACTATCATTTTGAACTAATGAATATTTTTCTTGTGAATATGAATCAATGCTAATATTGTTAATTTTACCATTGTTTATATCTGCAATAGCACCAGAAGTATTTGATACATTACATACAATATCAAAATCTTCAATTATACCATCTTCACCAATTTCATCAAATAACCCGGAATTAAGAGTTAATGTTACTGTGTAATTTGAATTTAATTGTTTTCCATACAATCCACCATTAAATTTTTCAAATAATTTTGTATTAATTGTAAGATTTGCAATGATTGTATAATGTAAATTTTGATTTCTAATTTGACCTATTTCTGTAACTCTTATTGATGTTTCTCTTGATTTACCATCTGCAACTGTCAAATTTATTCTTGCAAAAGGTGTATTTTCTCTGTAATATGTATTTCCATTTTCATCTAATAAAATTGCATCAGTAGGAACAATAACGATTGTACCTTTTCCACCATCTTCGCCTGTTACACTAACAAGACCATCAGCTGAAATTGTTATTATATCATTTCTTGTTCCATTATCTGGATAGAAAATATATGAAACATCTTTTACTAATGCGTTTTCTGGGAGTACATTGTTTATAATTTTAAAATTATTGTCATTGTATTCTTTTGATATTGATTTTGCTGATAAATATAAGTTATATTCATCATTAACAATATCAACATTTGTTGGAACAATATTTTCTACTCTTTGAGCTTGTTTGATTACAAAACTTATTGCCTTTACATAATGTGTTAATGTTCCACCAATATCATTTGCAAAAACATACATTGTAATCGTATTATTTGCATCTTGAATTCTGTAATTTGCTGTTACCAAATAACTGTTATCTAATTTTTCTATAACAAGTTGAGCATCATCATATAGTGGTGGGAAAAATTCATAAGGATTTTCTGCATCAATAATTCTACCACTTTCATAATCAGGAGATTCTGCAAAATAAACTCTATCATATGTTGCAAGTGAATTTGAATCATTTAGCTTTATTGTAAAAGTATATCTTGAAAGTGATTTATTTTTTTCACCAACTTCATTGTAAGCATAAAGTTCAATTACTTTATCACTTAATGTTAATGTTTGAACTGGATTATAAACTTCAACAAGGAAATATCTATCAATTTCACAAGATATTAACTCATGGTTCTCATTAAGCATAGAACCAATAAATGTTGCTTTTACCCAAACTTTACCTAACTTTATTGTTGTAAGATAATCATTTGCTCTTAATGTTTCTGTGTTTATAATAGTCGAAGTTTGCGACATATTTAGTTCTGTATAATCAAGGGTATTAAATTTTACATATGTGGAATCTTCATCATAAACATCATCATTTCTTAATAATTCTCTATCAAAAAATTCAAAAGAAACATCGGAAGACATATTTGATGTAAATTTCAATGGAACCATACGACCATTTTTTATTGCAATATAGTTTAAAACGCCATTGTTATCATATGATATTTTGCCAACTGCTGAAGAAACAAAGTTTACCAAATCAACATCAATATTTGCTTCTGTTAATCTTTCAATAACTTTAATGTTTGCTTTTATTTGTTGGCCAGATTCAAATCTTAAAACAAGTGTACCTTCGCCAACAGCACCATTTACTGCAACAACATGAATTTTGTAAACAGCTTCATTCCCTTCATTTGATACAAGTACAACTCGACCAACTGTAAACACATTATCTCCGTCAATGATAACAGATAAATTATCTATTTCAATGCTTGCAGGAGCAACGGTGAATAAAATATCTCTTTCATTTAAGTATTGTTCTTCTTGATTATCATCTAATGAAGATTTATTTTCAAAATAATATGTTTTTTCACTTTCTATATCAGCACCAGTTCCAAATCCAAAAGTTCTTACGCCTTCTTTTAGACTTAAACTGATAATTCTTGTAACGGTGTTTGCTTCATCTTCACTACTGCTTGTTACAGTTAAAGGAATAACCTTGTTTGCTTCACTTTGTTTTGCAATCAAATAGAATACTTTTCCACTTGCAAACTCATATTTGCCATTAACAAATTGACCGTTCAATTCATTTCCATTTTCGTCTTTAATTGAAATATAAGTCAAATCTCTTGAATCAACTGAAAGTGTGAAATTTGCATTTATTGCAGTGAAAGGAATTGCTTCAAATTTTATTTTAAGACCTTTTGAATTTGAATAACTTGTATACAAATTAAATTGGTCATTTGTTACATTTACATCATTAACACTTACAGAAATACCAGTAATTTCATCATAAGCAGTAAGTGTAATTATACCTGTATGATTCCCATCTTCATCAACTTTATTTGCTGTGCTTGATTTAATCTCTGGGAAATCTACATATGAAAGTTCAAACCAAATCTTATCTGTGATTGTTCCAGTTTTTTGAGTTTGTAAAAAGCCAAATTTGAAAGAATATTCATAAACTTGATTTTGAACATCATTGAGTACAATTTGTTCATCAACGTTTAAACCCATATCCCCATACAAATAAACTGGCTTAACATTTAAGAGTTTGTCTGAAACGCTATATGGAACAACAACTTTCAAAAGTAATTGATTTTTGTTTGAATTGTTTCTTGGGATATTGTATTCAAGTTTTGCATCAACATTATTATCTTCTTTTATTTCCACCAAAGAAACATCTATTGATTTTATAATTTCAAAATGTAATGTTGTTTTTACACTTTCATTATAAACGGAAATAACCTCGACATCAATTCCAGTTGGAACAACATCAAGGTTTGGTTCAATCACCAAATAATTATTAACAATACTTACGCCATTGATTTCTGAAGCCAAAGCGTACTTGATACCAGTTTGACTTGTTCCTTCTGGGAATAATTCAACAAGGTTATTAGATAATTGGTATCTGCCACCATTTGCTTGGTTATATTCAATGTAGTATGTATCTTGTTTTGGAACTATGGATGAAATTGGGGCAAAAACAGAAACTCTAAAAGTCTTTGTAACTTTTGCACCTTTAACCATTACATCAACATTTGAACATTGACGAAGAGCTTTAACAGTTATGTCTGTTACCCCTTCACCTTTGTACTTTGATGTAACAACAATATCTTGGCTATCATAGTCAACAACAACTTCCATTGTTTTGGCATCTGTTACGACAGCTTGTACAACATCAGTGTTGTCATTTTCTCCAAGAGTAATTTCGACATTTGTTTTGCTTAATTCAAGTTTCATATTATTGTCATTATCACAGCCTGAAAGAATTGTGCCACCAAACACAAGTAAAGCTAGACTTAATAATAAAACCCATTTTTTTAATTTTTGCATAGTCCGTTTCCTCCATAGTATTGTTATCAAACTAACAAAAAATATTATAATAATATTATAATATCTACACCAAGTATATATTTTAATTAATAGCAAGTCAACTAATTTATGTCGAAATTTAAACAAAATTAATAAATTTTAAATATTTTTTAAATTAAAAATAATTAATAATTTATCGAAAAAATTAATTTAAAAAATAATATAAAAAATAAACATATTTTAACTTTGTTAAAATATGAATATTTAAAAAATTATTTTTTTAATTA
>CALDLU010000250.1:0-1032 GCA_937915245.1 uncultured Clostridia bacterium
CCAATCTTTTGCTATTTCTTCTTTGTAATTTTTCCAACCATCACCAAAAATTTCATTGGTTTTGCTCCGGATATACAAAGATGAAAATCACTAATTGCAAAAACTTTCACATCTCACCTTACATATTTTTTAAAACTTCTTGAACCATACGCATATCACACTTGCCAGCATAGTTTGCTTTAAAATGTTTCATAACATTTGGTATAGACTTGTCATCTAATGACAAAATTACATTTTTAATTTCTTCTTCTGTCATCATTTTTGGCAAGTAACCTTCAACAATTTTGATTTGTTTTTCAATTTCTTCAACTTGAGTTTGATGATTTACTTTTCTATAATTTTCTGCTTCTTCACTAAGTTCTTTTATTGTTTTTTGCAAAATTTGGACATAGTCAGCATCAACCATTTCTTTTCCTGTTTCTCTTCTTTTTATTCCTTCCAACATAAATTTGTTAAGGAGTACACTATATATGCTTCTTGCAACCATATCTCTATCTTTCATTGCTTGCATATTTGCTTTTTTTACTTCATCTATAATCATTTTTTCACCTCTACGCGTTTATTTTATCACAATATTTATTTAATTACAAACAGATATAAATAAAAAATCGCCATAGCAGTTGCTATAACGATTTTTGTACCAAAAATCTCTTATATTTTCAATTAGCCAGCAATAAAACTCCCATTTCCCAATTTCCCGTAGAATTGATTATTTACCAAATCAAACATTCCAATCTCCCCTGAAGCATTTTTGCAAGGAATAAACATTCTTACAAGTTTTCCGTTGTCCCAAATGTTTGTTGTTGCAACTTTTACCATATTATCACCAGATGATGTGTACATGGATCCTCCTGCATTCTCAGCAAAGAGAGTTAAAGTGTGAGAAATTTGAAATTTTTCATAATTAAATATAGGACAAATTTCATCATCTGTATATGCTATGTTCTTGTTAAGTCCAACAATGTGTTCTGCATTAGAAATACATTCTTTCCAACCTGAATTCCCTTGATTCTCATATGCCGCAAAAAGACC
>CALDLU010000251.1:0-2597 GCA_937915245.1 uncultured Clostridia bacterium
GCTCAGTGGTAGAGCGTTGCCTTGCCAAGGCAAATGTCGCGAGTTCGAATCTCGTCTTCCGCTCCATTTTTTTTAAGTGGTGCCATCGCCAAGTGGTAAGGCCAAGGTCTGCAAAACCTTTATTCCCCAGTTCAAATCTGGGTGGCACCTCCAATGCCGAAGTGGCGGAATGGTAGACGCAAGGGACTTAAAATCCCTCGGGGGCAACTCCGTGCCGGTTCGAGTCCGGCCTCCGGCACCACAAAAATAATGCTGAATGTCTTTAAAATAAAGGTGTTCAGCATTTTTTTATTCAAAATAAAAAAAGTAAGCATTAGAAAATTCTAATGCTTATTTAAAAAGATATAACTATTTTATTAAATGTGTTTATAAAGAAAATAATCAATACTTACATTGAAATATTTAGAAAGTGAAATAAGAGATTGCATTGATGGTATATTACTATTATTTTTCCATCTATAATAATTTGCTTCACTCATATTAAGTCTTTTCATAAGTTTTTCAATAGATAAATTATTTTCTTTTATTAATTTTTCTACTGTTTCAATAAATGACAGGTTATTATAAGTAATGTTTTTATATTCATCAGTTAAACCCATTAAATATTGCAAAGAACAATCAAAATAATTTGCAATTTTTTTGGCAACTGAAAGTTCAGGGTAGAAGTCTTTGTTAAAATAACCATTAAGTGTTTCAAATGATATTCCTATTCTTTTAGATAATTGTAGTCTACTTAAATCATTTTCAAGCATTAAATCTTGTAATCTTTCTTTAAATTCGTTCATTAAATCTCCATATTATTTAATTAATTAAATATCTATAAATAAATTATTTTAACTGAATTTTATATTAATTTAATATTTATCAGTATCTCCCTATTAAATAATCCATTGATGAGCCAAAATGATTTGCAATTATATAAACAATATCAAGTCTAGGAGTTTTACCAGATTGCCAATGTCTAATAATACTTTCGTTAAATGGTTGGTTTATAGAAAACTTATAGTGAGAAATATTATTATTTTTGAGTAATTCTAAATACCTAGGAACAAATAGTGATATATCGTAATTGTATGTTTTATACTGATTTGAGTTCCTTTTATCATCAAGACCAAATAAGTAATCAATGGAACAATTAAAAAATTTTGCTATTCTCATAACAACATCAATAGTTGGTATGCTATCTCTTAAATATCTACTATATTGCATTGCAGATACACCACTAACTTTTTCAAGTTGTCTTAGAGATAAATTTGTTTCATCTATTAAATCTTTTAAATTTTCTTTAAATTGCTCCATATATTTAATTTCCCCATAATTTGACAAAACTAGACAAAGTTTTTGTAAAAAAACTAACTAAATTTGTATTAATTTTATAGGAAAATGAGTTACAATATATTTATGTAACAGATAGGGCTAATTTATGTATAAATAATTGAAAAGGAGGAAGCGTTATGAACGACGAATTTGTGATTGATACTTTGGCTATGTATTTTAAGGAAGAAATATCTAACAAAGTTAAAGTAGGTGATGATGGAATAATTGTTAGGTTTGATAATGGAAAATCAGCAATAGTAAAAGCAATTATTGTATCTTAATTAATTCAAAATACAAAAATTTAAAAAGTTTTTTTGTTTGGGGAGAAAAAATGGAAAAAATTAAAAATAGTGAAGAATATGTATTAAATCACCAATTTGGATATGGTAAATTTAAAGAGAAAATAAAACTTAACAAACTTAAATTAAGGAACATAGATGACCTTTGTGTTTATGTTAATGATTCTGTTATAAATGCATTTGATGCGTATTATCAAAATAATGTGATTCAGTTCTATTTAGATAATTCAAAATGCAAAATTATTATTGAAAATATTTAACAAAATAAATCGAAGGTAAAAAAGATACACAAACTAATATTTGTGTACCTTTTTTTGTTATGTAAAACTATCCCTTAAAGTTAAACTAATGTATTAACTTTGCTTATTCACGAGAAGATTTTTTAGCATTTTTGCTGTTGGCTCTTTTTGAAGATTTTCTGTTCATATCAGAACCTGCTTCTGTGTTTGAGTTTGTCTTACTTGAACAATCTCTAGTGTTTTGTTTGCTAGATTTGTTTCTTCCAAACATATAGTTTTACCTCCTTTGCAAAGCAATATTGTGCTTTGACATTTATAGTTTGTGAACTTATTTTTGTTTTATGCATTTTTTATTTGATTTTGTTAATAATTTCGTGTAATGTATATGTGTAAAAGTAGGGGTGATTTTTTTTGACAGATTTAGAAATAGCAAATAGTGTAAAATTAAAGAACATTAGAAAAATTGTAAAAAAACTTCACTATAAAGGTGATGCAATTTTTTATGGAAATTACAAAGCAAAATTACCGATAAAGTATGGGAAGAAAAAGGGTAAACTTATTTTAGTTACTGCCATAAATCCAACAAAAATGGGAATAGGTAAAACAACAGTTGCAATAGGACTTGCTGATGCGCTCAATAAGTTGAAAAAGAGATGTACACTTGCATTAAGAGAACCATCGCTTGGACCAGTTTTTGGAATAAAAGGTGGAGCAACTGGTGGCGGATATAGTCAAATTGCTC
>CALDLU010000252.1:0-3131 GCA_937915245.1 uncultured Clostridia bacterium
GTAATATATAACTATAATATTATTATAAATAGTTAAATATAACTATATAATTAATTAAAAAGGAGAAAAAATATGAAGAAATTTAAATTACTCGTAAGTGTTGCATCAATGTGCTTGGCAGTAGCAGCGCTTTGCATTGGTGTATTTGCGGCAACAAATACAATCAACTATCAGATTTCTGGAAAAGTTAAGTATGAAATCAATGAGGCAATTGTTGATATAACAACAAAAGTTTATTATTCTAAGCATATTACATCAAACAACTTAACAGCATCAGATATTGATTCATTTATAAAGCAAAAAACAAATTTACTTACATGCGACATAAGGTCAAACACACCAACTGGTGTTACTTTAGATTCTAGCACAGAATATAAATATAATTCAGTTGTCGATGAGGGGGCACCAAGTTATGAAATTCCAGATTTGGAATTCACAAATTCAAAACAAATTTATTATTTTGTGATACATATTGAAAATATAGTTTCATCAGGAACAGCAAGTAATGTTTATGCATCTGCAAGTGTTAGTTCAGTAGGTTCAAATCTTGTTGGATACACATCCGAAAGGGTACCTCAAATAAAAAAGGGTTCAGGTAAAAATATTGTTTTGGCAGTGGGAGTTAGTTCAATAGGTTCATCTTTTGAATTGACAAAATATTCTTTTGGAGTAACACTAAATATCGGAGATTTGCCAATTACCGCATATATAAATGGAACTCAAATGTCTCAAACAGTATATGGAATGACTTTTGAACAATATATGGCAAATAATACTAATTCAAAATTGACAACCGATGCATCAGGTAATGTTTTGTATGATGGAAGTCAATTATATAATGTTACAACAAAAGTTACAAAAACAACCGTTATAACAGATAAAGCAAACTATTCAACATCAGAGCGTGGTAAATTATACGAAAACAAGCAAGATGGCTACTGGTTCTTGTATTATGGCACATATAACAATAGTCCAATAATGTGGAAATATGTTGGAACAATGGGCACTGATGGCACAATGCAAAAGTACACATATTCATCAACAAAACCAACAGGACTTGCAGGGAAGGGAGTGTTTGTTCAACAATCATTATCCGAAGGTAGCGATATTGCTTTTGATACAAGTGGCAGTAATAACTACTACACAAGTACATTAAGAGCAAAGATAAAAGACGGTACATATTTTAATCTAAGTGAAGAAGAAAAAACACTTAATCTTGCTATGCCAAGAACAATATCAAGTATAAAAGAAGTTTCAAATAGTTCAGGTTATCAAGAAACCACAACAGACAAATATACATTATCAGATTCAAGTACAGATAAGTTCTGGCTTATGAGTCTTGGTGAAGTAAATACATATCTTGGCACAGATAACTCTTCAAGAACTTTTAACGGCCAATATTGGTGGCTTCGTTCGCCTATGTCGGGTTCTACTAATAATACTATGAATGTTGGTAGTAGTGGTAGCCTTAACAACATTTATGCTAATGATACTTTTTGTCGTGTGCGTGCAGCTTTCATCCTATCTACAACGGCAAGCATCTAGGGAAAAATCAAAATAAATCGTGTTTGCCAGTTCTAGGAACTGGCATAAACACAATTATTATGTATAGGGAAAATGGAAACGGAAGAAAAAAAAGAAGAAAAAAAGCAAGAGTTACAAACAACAGAAGATAAAAAGCAAAAGAAAATAGATATAAAAAAACGAATATTGCTTGGCAAATTAAAATCAAAAACGATTACATCTGTGGATAGTGTTCAAGTCCCAAAAACCGCTTCAGATTTAATTGTGATAACAAAAGCAAAAGATTTGGTTGCATATATTTATATTGTAACAAAAAATACTCCAAAAAAGTTTAGATTAACATTTATTACCAAATTGCAAAATTTGGGTCTTGATATAATTGAATTCTTATATAAAGCAAATGATATAATGGTAACAAAAAAAGATATGTCAAGGTATGAAAAAAGAAGAGAAATGCAACAAAATGCAATGACTAATTTAAAATTGCTGGAATATTTTGCAATGTTATCATTTGAAAATGAGTGTTTAACATCAAAGCAATATGAACAAATTGCCAAGCAGGGTTCTGTATGTCAAATTCTTTTGGCTAATTGGATAAAGTCGGATAGTGAAAGACTAAAATAGGTTATTCCATTTGAAAAAAATGTAATAATAGGGGCAGACTATGAAAAACGGCGAGGTTTGTTTTGTTTCGCCTTTGTCGGGTTCTACTAATAATACTATGAATGTTAATAATAGTGGTAGCCTTAACAACAATAATGCTAATAATACAAATTGTCGTGTGCGTGCAGATTAACCCCAAGTTGCTCGGTTGATTTTGGTAAGTATCAAAATCCTATGTGTGGGGCAAAGGAGTTTGTTCCTTCTTAAATTTCATAATTATGAAAAGAGAAAATAGACCAACGAAAATTAGGATGCTTGGATGTGCCATTCTTTCTGATTTTTGTTTTAAAAAACTCGTTGGTATAAAAAGGGGCGAAAGCCCTTTTTTTATTGCATAAAAAAGAGAGAAAAAGATGAATACAATAAAAAAATTATTAACATATGAAGAATTAACATCATTTGAAGAATTATATAAATCTCATAAAGTTGCAAGAAAGTGCAAAAGGCACAAATATGCGACCATTGAATTTGAAAATAATTTATTTACCAATTTATCAAAACTGGAGAATGAGTTAAAAAATGGTACATATCAAGTTGGCAAATATAAAACTTTTTATATATACGAACCTAAGAAGCGAGAAATACAAGCATTGGGGTACAAGGATAGAATTGTACAGCACTCTCTTTGTGATAATTTTTTAATTCCATACTTTGATAAAAGACTAATATATGCAAATTGTGCTTGTCGAATTGGGAAAGGAACATTTTTTGCAAGAAAATTATTGAAAAAATATTATGTTGAATTTTATAAGAAATACAAAACAAATGGATATGTTTTGAAATGCGATATAAGAAAGTATTTTGCAAATATTGACCATCAAGTACTAAAAAAATTATTAGATAACATAAAAGATAAAAAATGTGTTGAATTATTGCATATAATTATAGATAGTTATCACAAAAACTTGGGAATTGGCTTACCTATTGGCAATCAAGTCAGTCAA
>CALDLU010000253.1:0-1854 GCA_937915245.1 uncultured Clostridia bacterium
GTCCAACGAAATATTATTTACTGCATATCTATCTTTATATTTTTTTGTCAAATTTCTTAAACTTAAAATTGGTTTTAATGGATTTGTTTGTTGCATATTTGTGGCAGTATTTTGAACCTGCATTTGTGGTTGCAAGTTATTGTTATTCAAATTTGTGTTAGAATTTGTTTTCAAATTATTTTCCATAAACACTCCTATAAATCACTATCAATCAAAGATTCATAAACACTTTCATAAATTAAATGTGCTTTTTCTCTCCATGTGTTGACTGCACCCATAGCACTTTGTCTTGATGGTGCTTTTATTTTTACTTCAAACATAGGCTCATCAATAAGGGCAGACCTAATTTTCAAACAAACAGTGTAACTGCCATCGCTATTTTTATCAATGGTGCTAACATATTCTTGTGAGCGTTTAAAAGCAATACGATTTTCTTTTACATACTTTGAAATTTGTTCAAGCATTTCAGGGTCAATTCTTTCATAAAAGTATGAAAGACAGTTTCTTCCTGTGTATGTAATTGTGTATCTATCTTCTTCGCTATTTCCGTTTGTTTTGTATATAAAACCAGCATCAACAAGGTTATAGATTGTTTCTTTGCAATCCATATAGTTCTTAATCCAATTATTTTTGCCATGACAAATATCAACAATAGATTGCTCGGTTAGTGGTATTTCAATTTGTTCCAAAACATAAAGGACAATTAGTTTGTTGACTGTTGATGTTTGTTCGTACTCTTCCATTTTTTCTCCTAAATATATATAATACTAGCATAGTATTTTATTTTAGTCAATTTGTAGAGTATTTTTTGTTAAAAATACATTTTCAAAAATTATCTTTTATTGTTGTCAATTTTTGTCGAATATGCTAAACTAAAAAAGTAGGAGAACTTTATGTTAAACGATAAAGCGTTAAAAAGTGTTCAAGCGTGTTTAAGCGATTTAGATGAATTGTCAGCAGGCAGGTTTATTTTTGCAGAAAATATGATAGGAAAAGTTTTGCAAGATATTAGTGAATCCCCAGAAATATATGGGCTAATTGCAGAATGTATGAAAAGTTTTAATTTTGACAAAGAGTTTAATCGTGCAAAAGTAAAACTCCCAACAAAAGATGGCTATTTTATGATGCCAGAAAGCAAAGCAATAGTTTTGCCACTTGTTTTTTGTATTTTGGTGGATATTCGAGATAAAAAATTAAATTTGAGAGATTTCTTAAAAAATTATTTTCAAAGTGAAGATATTGGCGAATTTGAAAACTTTTCAAGAACGGTGATAAAACCTTTTAAAGATGCAATTTCATATTGCTTTGGTATGCAAAACAATGAAAATCAAGAAACAAAACAAGATGAAGAACTTGAACAAAAAGCAATGCAAGTTGAACAAAATGCAAAAGAAAACGAAGAAGAAAGACAACAAAAGGTAAAAGAAGAAATCAAAAACGAAAAATTGAGAAATGAAAAAGACAATCAGTTTTTTGAAAAAATCATAAGAATTTCAAACCAAATGCTTGAAGCAATGGAACTTGAAAAACACATAAAACCAGAACTAAAAGATGACCTTGTTTATTTGATTAACAACTTAATTTCTTGTGCAAAAAATAATGATATAAATAATGTTAGTGCATTTATTGTTGCATTAAATTATATTGCAAAACCTGTTAAAAATTTAAGGTTTTTGTATATGGAATTAAAGAGTGATTTAACTGAATATTTTGAAAATTAAACTCTAAAAATTAAACATAGAATTACACACGCAAAACACGATAAAATTGCGTGTGTTATTTTTTGCAAAATAAAGAATTTATAACTTGTTATTTCTTTCAAAAATGCCATTGCTTGTAATGTGGTACAAAGCC
>CALDLU010000254.1:0-6066 GCA_937915245.1 uncultured Clostridia bacterium
TATGATTATAAAAATTTAGGTATATATGTTATTGAGGATTATGTTGATGATATGGGTTTTCAAGTCTTTCTTGAAAAATATCCAGAATTTGATAAAAATGAAGAAAAAATATATGAATTTGATTTTGTTGGTAACTTACCAAGTATTATAAGAAAAAATGATTTGGACAAGTATTTGAATTTTGCTATTGAAAACTCAAGACATTATATATCACACAAAGATTTAAAAAAGATTATTTCTTTGAATTATATAGATTATAATACGGTGATTTCAAAAAACAAATTATCAATAAGTTATTTTATGAAGTATATTTTAAAAACTTATTTTCCAAATGGAATGGATGTCTATGACAAAAATAACATTAACAAAGTTAAGGAATTGTTGAGCAACTTGTTCAATTATTCAACAGAAGAATATTCGGACAGATATATAACACATAGAATTTGTATGATTTCTACGCTGGTAGGTCGAGGAGTTTGGAAATATAGTGAAGAGAGTATCGAAATATCTGAAGATTTAAAATGTGAAATAGGTGAATATATACAAAATTACCCAATTTCAGCCGTTCCAATAAAAACAGTTTTTGAAAAATTCGAAAAACAGTTGATTAATGAAGGTATTGAAAACAAGTACATTTTTCAAGGATTGATTAAAAAGGTTGTAAACAATAATTATAAAACAACAAAGGATTATATATACACGGATGATAGTCAAACCTATGTTGAAATAATTGCGAACTTTATAAAAAATTCAAAAGTTTTAGTAACGAAGGAATTGTTGGAAAAAGAATTCCCGGGTTTTTCTATGACATCTATGCAAAGAATTATTAATACTAGTCCAGTAGTAAATATGAATGGCTATTTTGCTTATATGGACAATTTAGACATACAAGATGCCGATAAGGAAAAATTAAAAGATGAGCTTGAAGGTATTGTAGGTGATGGAGAGTCTCATAATGCGAAAAATATTTTTATAAGGTTTAAAAGTAAGTTTAATGGATTGTTTAACAGGGTAGGGATAACGCATTATCTGCAATTTTATTACATTATAAATAAATTATTTGAAAATGATTTTGAGTTCTTGAGACCTTTTATAGCGAAAAAAGGAGTCGAAATACAAGATAAAGAAACTCAGCTAATTGAACTCATTGTTCAAGAAAAACGAATAACAATCGAAAAATTACGTGACTTATCAGTGCAGGTAGGATATTTTATGGAGTCGATTATGGATTTGGTTATTCGTAATAATGACAAAATATTGTTTTATGATGAAAATACAATTGTTGCTATTGATGAAATTCATATTGATGAAGAAAAAATGCTAAATCTAGATGGAATTTTAGATTCATTTATGTTATACTCAAATTATAGGTATTTATCGGAATTGGCAGATTATCATGAAATAAAAGAATTGTTTGGACCTACAAACAAATGGATGTTGTATAGTATA
Source organism: uncultured Clostridia bacterium (assembly GCA_937915245.1). Classification (GTDB taxonomy): domain Bacteria; phylum Bacillota; class Clostridia; order Christensenellales; family UBA1242; genus UBA5893. The sequence continues at coordinate 1,450 of CALDLU010000254.1, forward strand.
GTATCGGCATTCTCAACCAAATACAAAATATTTAGGACTAGCAATGTGATGTCTCGTACGGAATTAATTATCGCAATGGAAGGTTTTGATTTTAATTCAGTAAAAGATTCTATCACAAAAACGCAATCCGATTATAATTTAGAAGATTTATTAGATTTAGAAGATTTACAATAGAGGATATAATATGAATTTTACATCTTTACACATAGAAAAGAGTTACATAAATCATGGAGATTATAATTTAGTTAATAATCTTATTTGTCCAGCGCTCAAACTTTCTGTATTATATAGAAGGAGTGTTGGATTTTTCTCATCAAATGTTCTTTCTTTAATTTTAAATTCTATACCAGAATTTATTAAAAACAATGGCAAAATACAAATGATTGTAAGCCCTATGTTAAGTGAAGAAGATATAGAAACTATCACATTAGGGTACCAAACAAAAGAACAAGTTGTTAATCGCTCATTCTTTAGTGAATTAAATGAAGAATTGGTAAAATTATCTGATGATAATCTTGATGCTTTATATCAACTTATTGTTAGAGGCGTTTTAGATTTCAAAATTGCTACATTAAGAGATAAAACCGGTATGTACCATGATAAACTTGGCATTTTGACCGATAAAGAAGGTAACCATATTGTTTTTTATGGCTCTGCAAATTCATCGTTGAATGGCTATCAAAATAATTATGAGAAAGTGAGAGTTGTAAAAAGTTGGGCGTCTGAGAATAAGGAAAGTATTCAAGATGAAATTGAAGAATTTGATAATCTCTGGAAAAATAGAAATGAATATGTAGAAGTATTTGATTTTATGGAATCAATTAAAAACTCTGTTTTACAAGAAGTTGAACATAGAAAGACAAATCCAAATAAAGAGCCAATAGAACTTTATGACTATCAAAAAGAAGCTATTGGGAAGTGGGTAAACAATGGATATCGTGGGTTTTATGTAATGGCAACAGGAACGGGTAAAACTTGGACTGCTATTTATTCGGCAAAAGAACTTTATAAGCAAAATAAAGTTTTAACTGTAATTGCGGCTCCATATAAACACTTGGTTAAACAATGGGCGGAAGATGTTCAAAAGGTTTATAGAAATGCAACAATAATACTTATATCATCCGAGAATCCGCTTTGGTATTCTGAAGCGCGACAAGCTATTATTTCTCAACAATACGATGAAAACAAACAAGTAATATTAATTACAACAATTAAATCTTTTTATTCAGAAAGATTTGCTCATGTAATTGAAATGTCTTCAAAAGATAAATTACTTATTGTAGATGAGGCTCATAGATTTACAAACAGGCCAGAAAATTTACACCAAATCTATAAATATATGTTGGGATTAAGTGCAACACCTGTAAATGGAAAAAATAATGAATCAGGAATTGATATAGTAAATTTTTTCGGCGGTCAAGTGTTCTATTTACCAATAGAGGTTGCTTTGGATAAAAATTTTCTTGTCAAATATAATTATCACCCTATATTTGTAGACGCAACCGAGGAAGAAGAGAAAAAGTTTAATAATATTTCTGCCCAAATGGCTGCTTGCTTTAAAAATGGGGTCCTTACCGATAAAGACAGATTTTTAAAGTGTGCAAGAGCAAGAATAAGACTTATAGCGATGGCTGAAGAGAAAACTGAAAAAATAGATGAATTAATAAATACTGTAAAAATTAAAGACCATTTTATAGTTTATTGTGGTGATGGTCGCTTATATGATACAGACAATGAAGAAATTAGACACATTCAGTTTGTTAAGAAGAGAATTGATAAACTTGGATTGAAGGCAAGTCAATTTACTGCAACGGAAGATATTAATCGAAGAATGGAATTGGTCGATATGTTTAATGAAGATGAAATCGATGCTCTTGTTGCAATCCGTTGTCTTGATGAGGGAATTAATATACCATCAATTAAAAGTGCTTTAATTCTCGCAAGCAATGATGATTATAGAGAATTCGTTCAAAGACGTGGTAGAATTTTAAGGAAGTATAAAAAAGCTAATAAGCAATCAGCTGATATTTATGATGTCGTTGTGTTACCATCTACGGAAACACCAAAGCTTGCATTAATAGAGTTGAGAAGATTTTATGAATATGCGAGATTGTCGACCAATAAAGATGAACAAATTAAAAAATTAGAGGAATTACTAGCGAATTATGGATTAACAACAGATGATATTAAGTTTTATACAGAAATTGATGAGGAGGGTGAGTTAGATGAATAAGGAAGAAATAATTGCAGTCATGAAAGTTAAAGTTGAAGAAATAGTAAAACAAAAATTGTCTGAAAACTTTAATGATACAAAACAGGTCAATACAAAAGTCGTAACCAAAGAAATAATAAAAGAGCTAGAGAAGGTGATGAGTAATGAAGATAAATAGAATAGAATATGAAAATTTTAGAAATTTTAAAGAAAAAGGTTCAGTAGAGTTTCCGACTGATGGAACTGTAACGATTATCTATGGAGATAACGGTGCAGGAAAAACAACTTTTCACCAGCTTTTTCGTTGGATTATATATGGTAAAGTTTCTTTTAATAAAACAGCAACTGATAAATTATACAACCTTGATTTTGAAAGGAATGCAGATGTAAATAGTCAATTTGAAGTATATGGCAAAATTGATTTTGAACACGCAGGTTGTGAATATTCTATGAAAAGGACTTGGGTGTATGAAAAGACTGCATTCGAAGTAAAAGAGATAAAAAAGACTTTTACTATTTCAAAGAAAGATGAAAATATGGATTGGGTAAGACTTAATAATCCAGAAGAATTTGTTGAACAAATTTTACCATCGGGCCTTTCTGAATATTTTTTCTTTGATGGTGAAAGAATGATTGCCGACTTAAGTGTAAAGGGTAAGGATTCTGCAAAGAGTTTGAAAGGTGCTTTATACCTTATGTTGGATTTAAGCGTTTATGATAAAGCCGCTGAATATATTGGAAGAAGTGATTTGAAGACAACGGTTTTAGGGTCATTGTTTATGGAAAAGACTGGTTTAGGAACAAGTAATGAACTTGTAAAAGCTGGTCAACAAATGGAACAGGCTCAAAACAAGAGAGATAGATTGGAAGAAAATAATAAAATTCTTTCAGAGAAAATAGCGCAAAGAGAAGAAATGATTAAATCCATTTCAGAGAAGATAGGTAGCGCAAAGTCTCAAAAAGATTACGAGTCAAAAAGAAATGAATACAAAAGAATGAGAGATAGCTATCTTAAATTTGCTGAAAAAGAGTATGTCTCTTTTGGTGAAGAAATGATATCTACATTTCCTAAATTTTTAATCTCAACAGCTATTGATAGGGCTTCAAAAACTATTAAATCACAATCACAAAAATCAAAAATTATTAATGGTGTTAGTAAAGAACTTGTTGATGCCTTATTAAAAGAAAAATATTGTCTATGTGGCAACGAAATTTGTGAAAAGGAAAGACAAAAAATAGAATCATTATATGAATATCTTCCCCCAAGAGGATATGATAATCTTTATTTAAATTTTACCGATATGGCAAGACGTTGGGGCAAAGAATATAATAGAGAAAAACTTGAAAGTTTTATTAAAAATGCAAGCAACGATTTAGAGCAAGCTCGTGAAATGGATAAGATGATACAACAAATAGATGACCAAATGAAAGAAAATAAACAATTTGAAAATCTCGTTGTTGAGAGGGCAAGGGCTGAAGAAGAAATAAGAGAATTTAAGTCTCAACAAAATGGTTGTCTTGGAGATTTGGCAATCGCAAAAAAGTTAGTTAAGAAACTGGAACAAACCATTAATGACTTGAGTTTATCGCAAAAAAATAACGCTTTATTGGAAGAAAAAATTGATATAATGAATGCTGTGAAGGAATATTTTGTTGAAAAACTTGATGAAAAATCTTCTCATTATAGTGCTGAATTACAAACTGCCATTCAAGATTTACTTGACAAGATGTTGACTGCTAAAAGAAGGGTTTATGTAAGTAAAGATTTTGCTTTAAGAGTGGTAGATAGTAATGACGATGAATCTAAATCGGAAGGGCAATTTGCCACGGTTTCCTTTGCTTATATTGGGGGCATTTTTAAAATTTTAAAAGATGAAAAGATTTTAGTAAATAAAGAATACCCATTAGTTCTTGATGCTCCATTTTCAAAATTAGGTGATACGCCAAGACAAAAAGTAATTGATATTATCCCTGAATATGCTCCACAAATTATATTATTTTCTAAAGATGATTTGAGAACAGCATTTGGTGATAAAATAGGTAAATGTTATACAATTTGTTCTAATGCAGAACAAAATGTTGCTGTTGTAAAGGAGGGCTGTTTATTATGGAAATAACCGGAGATGTAATTTTGAAAGGTTCAAACTGGCGTAAAGCCATAGAGGCTTTTGCAGTATTTTTTCCACAGTCTTTGCAGCCCATTTATAGTTTATATGCAGTAAGTATGGCAATTGGTATTATGTATGATAAGCAGTTAGATATCGCAGGCGAAGAAAACGATGCCGATAAAGAAAATAGAGCTTCAGTCCCAAGAACTGTATTGCATCCACATAATACCGATTTGGATTTTTTGTTTCAAACAGCCATTTTAACATCTAAGCTTGTGGAATTTGACGACAAAGATA
>CALDLU010000255.1:0-10285 GCA_937915245.1 uncultured Clostridia bacterium
CGAACGCTTTTTTGTATTGAGAGAGGTAGCCCCAAGTGTCGCCAAGAACAGTATACGCCAAAATGCCGTTGTCGACGGCTTTTTGATAGTATGTCGTTGCGGTTTTGAAATCGCCGTCATCGGAATATAAATCGCCTAATTTGGAATAATATTGTGGTTTCTTTTGGGCGAGTTTTAAATATTTTTCTATCTTATCGTTTGAGACGCTCATATCTTTGCTTTACCTTTTTATTGATTTCATGTTTAAACTATAATTGATTGGTTCTGGATGTTTGTTTTGTAATTTTCCTATAAAATCACAAATAATGTCATATAAATTATCTTTTGTATATGCAAGTTTTTCTGGAATAACATCAACATCTGTTATTTTTCCTTTATTGTATTGTTGAGCATATATTCCACATTCTTTAATATAGTTCATTATTATATAAATTTTTTGTTTTTCATTTTCTGAAAAAATTGGCTGATTTACTAGGTTTTGTGTTATAAATTCACAAAAATGAGTAAACTCTTTATCCCAATTAATATTTCCATTATCTTGTGCTTCACATCGTATTTTTTCTATTTCTCTTAACAATTCACCCTGTAAACAGTTTGATTTACCTTTTAGTGGAACATAATTTTTCCATATATGTTTACATTCTTCAAAATATTGTTGTTCAAATTCTTTCGATATTAATTCGTTAATTAAATCACTATTTGACATATTTCCTTCTCCTTTTAAAAATTTAAAGTCTTATAATTAAATTTCTATATGTTCTATGTTATTGTTTGAAGAACGCCTATAAATCACAATTTCGTTATCTATTATATTTACAGGTTCTGCACCCGTAAGAGCACAAATAGCATTTAGAAAAGTCTTTGCATTAGTTTTTGCATTAGGGTGAATAGATATTTTGATTAGTTCATGTAAATCAAGAGCAATAGAAATATCTAAAATTTCTTTTACACCAATATCTTTTTTGCTAATTTCCAAAATTGGTTTTATATTTTGTGCCATACTTTTCAGGCGTTCACATTGAGAATTTGTAATCATTTTTCTCCCTTAAAGTGTTGTAAATGGTTTTGAAGCAATAAGTTTATAATCATCATCGTGAGTATAAAATTGTTCCATTAACCAATATATACCATTTGTTCCTTTTTTAAGTTTCTTTGAAAGTTGCTCTTTTGTTATTGGCATAACTTGAAAAATGCTAATGTATTTATGTTTAGAAATAAAACATTTAACTACGCTTGGGGACTTAAAAACTTCAGGTAATAATAAAACTGTTCCACAGTATTTTCCTTTTAGTTCAAAGTCAATGGTGTCTGACACTGTTATATTATCTTTTTCATTAAAAGCATATTCTGCAGTTGACCAAAGCATTGAGTTTAATACAAGCCATTCTGTAGCAGTCTCATCAACTTTCACATCTGGAGATATAAACATCATATATTCATTTCTGCGATTTGCTTTTCTTCCCCATCCGATATCTCTTTCAGGCATCAAATAATCACTTGCGCCAATGGTACATAATTTCCAAAAGGGCAGTTCTTTGGTAGGCTCAAAAACATAAGTTATTATTGGTTTCATATCATTAGATAGAACATTCTTTTTTAATTTCAAACTAAATGATGATTTTTGACCTAAAATATTTTCGTAATGTTCATATAATTTTTGGTGTCTTTTAGTTTCCATTTTTGCTCCATAATCATTTGTGATGTTTTTATTATATCATAAATGGAAATAATTTGTATTTATTTTTCACAAAAAAACAACCCACCAGGATTATTTTATCCTAATGGGTTGTTTTTATATTTCTTGATCTACAGCAATTCCACACTTGAAGATGTATGTTGCTTGGTGTTTATCTTTTATTATTACTTTTTCTATTAAGGTTCTAAATACATCTTTATTAAATTCGGTATAAACATTTTTTAGCACCTTGCTTATTTCTCTTATCCTGTAATCAATTATGTTAATTGTATCTTGTTTTTCTTTGATTGTGTTTAGTTGTTCTTGTATGTCGTGAATTTCTTCTACCAGGTTCTGAGCTTCGTTTTCAAAGCCTTTCGCATTGCCTTGCATAACTGCTCTTTTATTAAGTTTTAGCAATTTGCTTTGATTGTCTTTTAACCTTGTTTTAAGGTCTAATATTGATTGAACTCCTGGCTTGCTTATTGTTGTTTCAATGTTGCTTTTTAACCTTGTCATTATGTCATTCTTTCTTGCTGTTAGTTGGTTCAATGCATTTAGGAAGCCAATTTCAAGGTTTTCTTCTTTTATAGGTTTCATTGAACATTCGTTGTGATGTTTTTGATGCTTTATGCATACCCATATTGGAACTTTCTTTGTTCTGTCTAAACTCCATTGTGAATGCCTTCTAAACTTTGTGCCACATTCTGCACATTCAATTTTAGAACTGAACGCATAATCGTTTGTGTATTTACCAATATTGGTTGGTTCATCACTTTGCTTTTCTCTTCGTGCAAGTTCTGTTTGGACTGCATCATAAATCTCTGGTTTAATTATGGCAATATGATTTTTTGTGATTTTATACTTGGTTCTTTCGCCATTGTTAATTTTCCTTTGCGATAGAACATCTTGCTTGAATGTCTTTTGCAGTATAAGTTCGCCTTTGTATTTTTCGTTTGTAAGTATTGACCTTATAGTTGTTACATACCACTTATCTTTGCCTGTTGGCGAAGGTATGTGCAATTCTTCAAGTTTATTTTTTATCTCGTTTAAGGTATTGCCATTTAAGAACCATTGGTAAATGTTGTTTATGACTTCGATTTTGCTCATATCAATTGTGAATTTGCCTTTTTCAATATTATAGCCATAGATTTTTCCACCTGCCACATAGATACCTTTTTCAAATCTTTTTTGAAATCCCCATGATACGTTATGTGAAATTGTTCTACTTTCTTCTTCTGCAAGGGTTGCCATTATTCCTAGTGCCAATCTTGAAGTTGGATCATTTGTGTCTATTCCTTGGCTTTCGAATAATATTGTTATTCCCCTATCAGCAAGTTCTTGCGCCACCTTTAAGCATTCAGCTGTGTTTCTTGCAAATCTTGATACTGATTTTGTGATTATTCTATCTATCTTGCCAGCCTTACAATCTGCCATCATAGCCATAAATCTTTTTCTAGTTCGCATTTTAGTTCCTGACAGTCCTGGATCGGCATATAATCCAACATAGTTTATATTCTTGTTTTGTCCAAGTGTTCTATCGTAATAATCGCATTGTGCATCAAATGAGTTCATTTGGTCATCAGAATCGGTACTAACTCTTGCATAAGCCGCCACCCTTAGTTTTACACTGTTAGGTGATTGCATATCTGCTCTTAGCACTTTAACTGCTGGTATTATTTCAATATGCTTTACAATATTTTCTGTGGTCATTTTTATACTCCTTTATCACTTCTTGTCCATTCTTGAAGGTGTATCTTATCTTGTACCCACCTATTACTATCTTTTCAATGTGTTTTTCCACTATGGATTTGTCATATTCTTTTGCTTTCGTTTGTGGCTTTTTATAAAGGCTTAGGATATCAAAGTCTTGTATCTTTTTTGCTAGATCTTTCTTTCTCTCAAGTATTTTGTTTTTCTCTTCTTGATATTGATTTATTGAGATTAAGTTGTCAGCATACAATTTGTTAATGCTTGTTTGTAATTTTTGTAATATTTTTGCTTCTTGTTCTAATTCTTCCGGTCTTTTTAATTCAAATGGCATTTCAATGTAATCGTTGTATGCATCTAGTGTTATTTCTTTAAGCAGTGTTTCAGGTATTGGCATTGCATCAAAGCATTGTGCTAGTTCTGCTCCTATCATATCCTTTTTCGCACATACCCATTGTCCTTGTTCAAAGTTTATTACTTTGTTGTTTACCTTGTGTCTCATTCTACTTCCACAAGTGCAGTAGATTTTACCTGTAAACTCATACTCATTTAATCTTTTGATAGGTTTTCTTGACCTTCTTTTCAGTTCGGATTGAACCATATCAAACACCTCAGCATCTATGATTGGTTCGTGATCATTCCTTACATAATATTTGGGCAACTCTCCATTATTTGTGAATTGTTTACCATTTATACGATAGGTTTTTTGTAGTAGCAAGTCTCCCTTATATCTTTCGTTTGATAAAATGTCAGTTATTATTTGTCTAGTCCAAATGTCTTTGCCATAAGGTGATTTTATTTGCAATTTCAATAATTGTTTTAGTATTGCTGTTGCACCATATCCTTTTAGGAATAATGAATAGATAAGTTGAACCACCTTAGCTTCTTCTGGCACTATAATGAACTGTTTGTTTTCTACTCTGTAGCCATAAAAGTCTTTATAGTCTGGAATTCCTTGAGCATATCTTTGCCTTGCCATAAACGCCACGCTTTTACCCATTTGGCTTATTTCTTCTTCAGCGAACAACGCTCTAAGATTCATTAGCACTTGATTGTCCACTGTTAAAGTGTTTATGTTCTCTTCTTCAAATATTATTGCAACACCCTGGCTTTGTAGTTCTTGAATTATCCTTAATGTCTCTGTGGTGTTTCTTGCGAATCTATACATACTCTTTGTGTAGATTTCATCTATGAAGCCTGCTTTGGCTAAGTCAATCATTCTGCAAAATTCTTTTCTTTGAATAATCTTTCTGCCACTACCTTTGTCTGCAAATGTTCCAATGTATTTTGTGTTTGGTATGTTTCCAAGCTTCTCTTCCCAATACTGTTTTTGCATCAAGTAACTACTATCCTGCTCTTCAGATTGGGTGCTAACTCTTGAATATGAACATATACATTTTATTTTTGATTGTTCAATTTTTAATGTTTGCATAACCGTCTCCTTTTTCATCACAAAACATACCGCAAAGGCATTGTTAAGTCCAGAGAAAACCGAAAGAAATAAGACTTATTTAACAAAAAATCGACCTGTTTTTCAGGTCGATTTCTTGATATTCCTTTTGCGTTATTAAACCTTGTTCTCTTAGCATTGTAATAACTGCTAAACTTAGTAAATAATCAAAGTTATTTGTCATTTTCTTCATCCTTTGGAACTTCTTTAACTTCAATTCCAAACTTTTTAAGTTGCTTGAAAATTTGATTGCAACCTGTTGCTGACAACCCACTAGCACCACCAATCAATATTGCTGTCCAAATATTAGTTGCGGCAACGATGCTTGGGCATACATAATAGAATAAAATTCCAAATGCAATGCCAATCACACAAGCAATAATAGGAATAATTCGGATAAGTGTTTCCTTATTTTTTGTTTTTGCAATTAATACTTTATAGGCTTCCATTAAACCAAAAACCAATGAGACAATCACTGGTACACAAATGATCTCCAACATTATTTATTACCTCCATCTGCTGAATTCTCAATTAAAAAGTCGAGCATTTCTTTGCTCGACTCATCATATTCTTTAAGGGCCTTTTTAAGTTCCCCGTTAGTCTTACCATCACGAATTGCAATGGCATTTGCTAGTGTTAAATCGCCAACTGCATTGATGCTTTTCATCATCAGAACATCTTTCTTATGTTGCCTTTCTTCTCGTTTTTCTTCTTCCTTTTGTCTTTTCTTAAAGAAGTGTTGCAAGAAGAACACAACCATTCCACTTATAACACTAGCGCATATGCTTATAACTATTGCTATCATAATTTCTCCTTTAACAATCTACTGCATTGTTTATTTTCTTTTTGAGTTCAGTGTATAGGAACTCAGGTGTTATGTTTTGACCTATGTATTCACATAGTTCAACTTTCATAGTTCCAAGTTTCGATGCTGATTCTGTCAGCCACTCTTCGTTGAGTCCTAGTTCTTTCCATTTTTCCATATTTGCTGGTTTAAAACTAATTGTTCTACCTAACACTAACTTTTGTAATAGAAAGTCAAAATCTGTTCCAAATGATATTCCTTCGCTATATTTCCTTGCTATTTCTTCACTGCTTTGCAGAATTTCTTGTAATTTTTCATCATCAACTTCTATGTTTGGATCTAAATTGTTTTGCTTTAATAATTTGAAAAATTCATTTTGCAATTCTTCAATAAAGTTTTTTGCCTTTGTTAAAAATTCATTTATAGGAACTGTGTTTTGTTTCTCTTTTTCTCTATCTTCTTGTGTCTGATAGTAATCAACCAAAACCACAATTTTGTTGTCTACAATTGAAAAATTGTTTAAGTTTATCTTGTGATAAATTTTACCTGATAAAATTGCCATTTTATTCTCCTTAATAAATGTACCAGATTCCAGCATTTCCACCAGAACCTCCACTACGATTTGTGAAAGTCCAAACCTTTGCACCGCCACCTGAGCCGCCTGCTCCGTAGCCACCATTTTTACCATTGTTCTGTCCAGGTGATGCACCATCTGCGCCACCACCCCAAGAACTTGCACCACCGCCACCTCCAGCATCATTTCCAGAGCCACCAGCATTGCCGCCAAGTCCACCTTGACTAAACCATATAACGGTATAGGTCGAGTCCTCAGGATATGTCATCAGCATTAGCAAATCTGCATTGCCACCACGATTGCCTGTTCCACCACCAGAGCCACCATTTGCACTTTTAACAACATCAATGTGTCCTGCCGCAACATTAAGCATATCGCCTTCTACTACCATTCCTGTTCCAGCACCACCTGCTCCTCCACCATTCCAAGAGCCGCCACCACCTTTACTTGATAACAAATAGACACCTGTTCCATCTCGCCAATTAAGGTAGGCATCCCCATCTGAGAAATCCATTCGGCACAAAACTCCAACAAAGTTTCTTGGGATCTTGATGTAAAAAACCATAGATCCACCACCGCCACCACCACTTCCAGCAGTGCCACTTGATGAACCACCACCTGAGCCACCTGCACCACATTGACTTATAATAAGTCCACGAAGTTTTAGTGATGCTGGTGCAATGGTATAATCACTATCGGTTGCGTTTCCAATTGTTCTATATATTCTTCCATCGGATGCTCTTTGAATGTAAATTTTTGCGTTGTTTGATGTATCCATACCTCTATCAATTGACAATGGTCTTGTTCCTATTGAATCGAAAGGAACTCTTTTGCCATTAAGCGAAATGGGTATGTCAACATTTTCGCTGAAGACATACCCACTTGTTCCTTTTACATAATCAAAAGCTTCTTGACCATTTAGTTTGAAGTATTTCATTGCTGGCACTGGACCATAGTTTGTGTCGGTTCTTTTTTGGCATATTGTATCCATATCAACGCCATTAAATTTAATCCTTGCCATACTAATCTCCTATGTCACAATGTTAATTGAACTTACTGTTATATCGCCAAGTGTGCTTCGGCTTGCACTTGTTACTACAATCTTCCAATCGTTCCAAGTAGAATCTCCTGTTCCGGTTCTGTATGCAATGCCACTTGTGTTTAAGGCTATTTGTGTTGGATAGCCACCAGATTTATCACTCCAAGGAATTAGCGTCAGTATTTGGCAATACTCGCCTGTCAGCACCGAATTTGCACCTATTGTTGATAGTTTCTTAAACTCTACTCTCATTTGTCTTGATGAGTTTGACATATAATCCAAAGGTGTTGTGTTTGCTTCTCTTGTGTCCTGCGAGACTAGATATTCCGTATTCTCCGACTTCTTGACCTTGGTTGTTCCATTTACAATTTTTGTTATATTGTCCGAATTGGTTTTAATCAAATTCTTTACTGTTGTTCCAAACTTAGGATCGTTATCTATTGCATCAGCAATCTCTTTTAAGGTGTTTAGATTTTCTGGTGCATTATTAACCAAATCACTTATTGCTTTTTCAATAGAACTTGCAATCAATTCTTTTAGGACTTTTCCTTGCTTTGCTGACAAAACATAGTCGGCGTGTTCGGATTCTAGATTGTCTACTATGGTTACACCTGCATCACTACCTTTTTGTGCTAGTAAACCCCAATATTCATCTTCGGTGTTAACTATTGGTTCGTGTGCTTTATTGGTTTGCTTACACCAATAAGTGCAACCATGTCTGCTTACTGTGTCAATGTAATATTCATTGTTGATATACTCAATGTCGGTTTCCCAAGGGCCTTTTGCTCGGTATGATTTGCCTTGCTTTGGTGCTGGAACTGAGAATTTTATGTTTTTTCTTTTAGTTGATGAGTTTGTCTCTATTTCGACTTTAACTTTTTCAGTGCAAGGAAGTTCTTCGCTTGTTACTGTCAAGTTTTCCACAATGTCTAATGCTTGTGTGGATTTTGTGTTTGCAGAATTTGCTGTATTAACAGCATTTGTTGATTTTGTATTGGCATCTTTTGAGACTGTTTCTGCACTTGTTGCCCTTTTATCAGCATTATCAGCCGAAGTTTGTGCTTCTTTTGCACTAGCTTCACTATTCTTTGCACTCGTTTCAGAATTTTTGGCACTTGTCTGCGCGTTTTTAGCACTATTTTCTGCATTTTTAGCACTTATCTCTGCTTGTTTTGCACTTTCTGCTGATGCAATAGCCAATTCTTCTGCGTGTTTTGACCTAGTGTTTGCTTCATTTGCTGTTTCTAGTGCTATATTTGCGTATTCGAAAGCCTTTACAATAATGTCTGGATTATCTTGACCTTGAACTTTTGCATATAATATTGAATTGTTTATTGTTACGATTAAAACTCTAAATGGCACTATTGTGTTAGTTCCATCTGCCAAATATGCAATAGGCTGAATTTGTAATTCCCCTCTTTTTGCCATTGAGTTTGGAATAGTGAATGTAAAGTTCAACTTGTCAAAATTCTTGTCATATTTGTTTCGGTTATCTTCTGGTGCATATAAACTTGTTGTCCATTTTTCTCTTCTAATGTTCTTAAAATCTATTCGTTTTGAATAGTTTTCGTATTCCTTAGGGAATTCAATATCAATCGAAGTCGCATTATTTTCATCTTCAAGGATATCAATGTTATCTAAGTTTACAGCATCATATTTTTTATTGTTGTGTAACGTTATTTTTATATTGTTCATTGTTACTCCTTTTATGTCCTTGCATTGGGCATACCTCTACCTCGATTGAAATTTTGAAGATAAATGACACCATTGATTGTAGTAATTCCAGCAGTACTTGAAATAAACCACATTTCAACTCTTACTCTAAAGTATGTTGGTGTCCAATCCACTTCACTGCTTGTATAAGTTCCACCATTCCATATCACTGTCCATTTTCTTGTTGTTGTATTGTAATAAATTTCATAAGTTAGCAAACTTGCTGGTGTATCTTTTTGAGTATTTGATTGGTCAAAAACTATTACACCATTGATGACGCATTTGCTTCCAATTGTCCATTTACCACTTAAATAACTAAATGAAATCGTTCCACGAATGTTTATGACTTCATTTCCGTTGCGATCATAGAAAATACACTCGCCACTATATTGCATAAGGATTTTTAAGTGATCACAATAATATCTGCTATATGCATAGCCTGGGTTGTAGTTTTTAGACATAACGCTAAGAATATTATTCCCCGCCTTAATATCTGGAGCTTCCCCTGCTTGTGCTTTTTCTGCAATTAGTTCATCTGCTGAATAATCAGCATCTGTATATCCTGTTATCATTTTGTTTCCGAAATAAATCTCACGCAAAGTCCTTGCGCCAAACCTATTCAAAAACAATTGTCTCGTTCCTAAATAAGCACCCATATTACACTCCTATCAAATACAACACTCGATCATATCTAGTTGCTGGAACACTAGTTCCATAGTAGACAATCATTGTGCCAGCTGGTGGACTTGATGTTGGTGCTGTTGTTGTGAAAACTAATCTTTGTGCTTTTGTAGCGTTATCTGCTTGTGGTGTAACATCGGCTTTTAATGAGTGGTTTGATTCGTTTGAGTGTGAAGCATACGAAACTCTGTTTAGCATTTGTCTTATATCTTCAAATGTTATAGTTCCGTTTGTTTGTATTTTTACTAAATACAATGGCAATTGAAAAACACCTGCTGTTACATCAGCAAGGTCATCTTGTTGCAGTTCTATAACAGAGGTGTCGCTTTGTGGTGTAACTTTTATTGCAAATGATTGTGGCCTTGCTGATAGATCAAACTCAGCATAAACTGTAGAATATTGTGTTTGGCTAGATGGAATAACATAGTTAAACGCTTGCGGCGCGTCACTCATACCAAAATAACCAAATGCGTGTGCCATTCCTGGTCCAATTATAATCCCACGATCTACGAGAGTAATAGGAAATCTATCTTTTTCAGTGGCTATAACCCCTGGTGTAACTTGTGCGTAAAAATTAAAAATCTTCGCATCAAAGGTTGGAACAATTTCATTTTTACCTGTGACACTGTCGCCTATTC
>CALDLU010000256.1:0-3201 GCA_937915245.1 uncultured Clostridia bacterium
AAAGAAAAAGGTAATATGATTCATACAATTTTTAACCAAACATTAACTTCAACAGGAAGACTATCTTCAAGTGAACCAAATTTACAAAATATTCCTGTTAGAGATGAAGAAGGTAAAAACTTAAGAAAATTATTTATTTCAAGATTCCCAAATGGGCAAATTGTTTCTGCCGATTATAATCAAATTGAATTAAGACTTCTTGCAAATTTAACAGAAGACAAACATATGGTTGAAACATATAATAATGGTGGAGATATACACACATCAACTGCAGCCAAAATTTTTAACATAAATGTTAATGAAGTTACAAAACAAGAGCGCCATATGGCAAAGGCAGTAAACTTTGGTATCGTTTATGGAATAAGTGCATATGGACTTGCAAATCAAATTGGAGTAACTGTGGCTCAGGCAAAAGACTTTATTAATAAATATTTCCAAGAATTTCCAAGTGTAAAACAATATATGGATAATGCAGTTATCTTTGCAAGGACAAATGGCTATTCAAAAACTATGTATGGAAGAATAAGAAAAATACCTGAAATAAACTCACCAATCTTTACGACTCGTGGGTTTGGAGAAAGAGTTGCAATGAATGCTCCAATTCAAGGTAGTGCAAGTGATATTATCAAGCTTGCAATGGTAAAAGTTTACAAAGAAATGAAAAAGCATAATTTGCAAAGCAAATTGATACTGCAAATACACGATGAACTCATTGTTGACACCAAGGAAGATGAGTTTGACATCGTTAAAAAAATACTTAAAGATTGTATGGAAAATATTGCACAACTAAAAGTTCCACTTATCGTTGATGTTGAAAGTGGAAAGACTTGGTACGACGCAAAATAAATCCCCTCTTGACAACTCCGTATTTTGTTATATACTAAAATTCTATAAATGAAAATGAATGTTGGAAAATTGATGCTAGTGGACATTTAACCTTAATCGGTCTCTGCTGGTAAAAAAGGAGAGTTTATGAAAAAAAGATTGTTAGTTTTAGTTAGTATTTTGGTTTGTTGTTTCGTAATGTCGGCATGTAATAGCGATGCAATATGTGGTAATTGGCAAACTTATTCGTACAGTTATTTATATAATGGAATAACTTACGAATATACAATAGAACAAGCACAAAATTTAACTCCAAATACAGATGCTTTAGAAAACCCAGATAATTATACAGATAAAGAAGTTGTTGAAAGTGCAATAGGGCTAATTTGTGCACAAACAAATGGTTTAATATACAATTTTAGAAACGAAAATGTTTTAAATATAATGAAAGATAATGAAATTAACACTACATTAATTTGGAAAAGAGAAGATGATAAAATAATTGTCAAAAGTGATTATGAATTCTCTGAAAATATTATCTATTCATTTGAAGATAATAATACCATCTCAACAACTCAAACAATGGGGAATAATGAATTAAAAATTATACTAAAGAGAAAATAATGCCTTTATATAGGCATTTTTTTATTTTAAAATATTTGACTTAAAAAAATTTATTATTATATAATAATAAAAAAGGAGGCGAGATATGACAACTGCAAAAAATAAAAAAATTATTTATTGGACACTTTATGGATTAATCTTTGTGTTCACAGCATACTTTGCTTTCACATTTATATCAAAATCTATAGCAGAGAAAAAAGATTTTGAAATATTCAAGGAATCTTGGCAGTATGTTGCAGATACAAATTTTAAACAATCTGTAGAAATTGACCCAGAAACAAACGAACAAAAAATATATTATGAGATTTCAACTCCAGAACAACTTGCTGGTGCATTTTTGAGTGAGTCATCAGTTAGTGCAGAAAATACAAGCACAATTAGTAATAGAACATACCGATTAACTAACAATGTTGACCTTAAAGGGAAAACTTGGCAAGTTGAATCAACATTTACACAAACTTTTGATGGTAATAGTTACCATGTTCAAAATTTAACAATAAACGATAAATCAATTAGTTCTTATTCAGCAAGAATTTTAGGATTTGTAGGGACTTTAAGGGGTACAATAAAAAATCTTTATTTTGATAATTTGAATGTATCAACAAGTAAATGGGATACAACATGTTATGTAGGTGGTGTTGCTGGTAAAGCGATGTATGGTTCTACCATTTCCAATGTATATATAAATAGTGGATATATTTGTGGGAGTTATTTGGCGTCTGATAGCACATTCAATCAAGAAAGAGCCGTTGGTGGAATAGTTGGTTCTTTAAATGGTGGAAAAATTAAAAATTCAATCAATAAAGCAAGTCTTGACTATGGTAAACACATTGGTGGAATTGTTGGCTTTATGAATAATGGGACTATCACAAATTGCATTAACCAAGGTAATGTTTGTGCAAGTGATGGTGTTTATATGCGAGTTGGTGGCATTGCTGGTAGAGTAGATGGTGGGGCATTAAAATTATGTGAAAATACTGGGAAAATTTACACTACCATAGACTCAGATGAAGTAAATTGTACTAATTTATCTATTGGTGGTATAGTTGGGTTGGCATCAGTAACTATTGAACAATGTTCAAACAAAGGAGATGTTGATGGTGGTAGTGAATATGCTTGTGCTGAAACTATGGTAGGTGGAATTGCAGGGCAATCTTCAGCATCAATTAATGATTGTTATAACACAGGTAATATAAGTGGCAGTGCATATCAAAAGACACTTGCTTCTGGAACAGTACAAAACGATACTAATGAAAAGTTTGCAGATGGAGTTGGTAGATTTTGGGCGTTTAGTTTGAGCATAGTTAGTGGAACATATACAAATAGTAAAGGCTCTGGTGAATATAAAGATAAAAAACAAGAATCAGTTTATGAAGATACAATAGTCCAAAATGTTTATCGTGGTGGAATATGTGGCAGTGGTAAAAATATTAAAATATCAAATTGTTATAATATTGGAACTGTTGATTCAACGGATAGTGAAATAAAAAGAACTGTAAGTTTATATTTTAAATGGAAAGCAAATGAACAGTATCATTTGTGGATAGCAGACAAGTTTACATTTGGTGTTGGTTATAACTATGATACCATTTGTCCAAACTCAAATAATAGTTGGTGCTTCGATGCTTCTAAAACTGTATCATATAAAGAACTTTCAAAAGTCAATTTAACTCAATCATTGTATGTTAAAAACGAATCTGTTAAAACTAATGAAATTAAAGATGGTGTTGTACAAGGTACAAACACAGGAAG
>CALDLU010000257.1:0-10224 GCA_937915245.1 uncultured Clostridia bacterium
AAAAATCAATCTCCCAACAAATGTCACCAATCCCCTCAAAGCACGCAAGTTACATCTTGTCCGTTGTCAAAAAGTAAAAAAGCTATTTACACTGCCAAATCACAGACAACGCAATAATTAAAATTGTCAAAACCACAACACATAGTTTTGACAATTTTTTATTTCCAATTTTGTATTAAAACTCCACCAAAAAATGAATTAAAGCATAAAATCACATCTTACAATTTTGTTTTTTAATTAAAAACCTTTCCGAACAATTTTAAAGTCAATAATTACAAAAATAACCCAACACAAAAACAACTCAATTTTGTTTGTCGTTGAGAAGCAAACATATTGAATAATGATTTAGATATTGACAGTCACTAAAAACTAATTTATAACATTATTGTTTGGAGGAAAACTATGTACACAGAAAAAGTAGCAAACGAAAATTTGAGCAATGATGAATATAGAGATTTTTTAAAGAGGAATTCTTCTTTTTCTCTTGAAATTGCAAGTTCAAAGGAAAATGATGTGTTGATTCTGAGAACATTTAATGCAGTAAACAAAAAAAAATGATGAAAAGGAAGTTGACAAATTTATCAATCTTTTCTGTAATTCACTTGATATTTAAGCAGCGTATTACAAAGATAAAAATATTATTGAAGATAATTTTTTTGTCGGATACTGCGCAGTAGTAAGTAACAAGGAAAATTTTAAAAATCTTATTGATTGGTGCGAAAATTATCAAAAAATAAATATGTCAAAGAACACTGCATCTGAAAGTAAAGATGCTGGCGAAAACCTTGACACTATGACAATGTAATGTAAAACCAAATTTTAAATGAAAATGAATATTCAATAACATTGATAAAAAAGTATTAATAGTTTAAATGAAAAGACAAAACAAAATTGAAAAGTATTTAGCCAAAAACATTTGCTAACGAGGAATTTAAACAATATTACAAAAAGTTAAAATGCATTTTAATCTAAAAAGGAATAAATTTGAATTTATTCCTTTTTTCTCAACCATTTGAATATTCTTCTAAAATATTTTAAATTCTAGTTCAGTTTTTCTATCGTAAATTTCGCCTTGTGGAATGTCATACATTGATGAGTGTTTGCTTTTTCTTGCGTAACAATAATTACATTTATGATTGCATGTGTCATATCTGCCAATATCCACTGCCGGCATACAACCACAATTCTTACGCTGACCATCAATTTTATTATTTTTTCTTTTAAAGGTTAGTCCTAAATTTGCATATTTCTTTGAGAGCAATTCTTCGAATATTTTTCCGTCAATACATTTGCTTGAAACAATGCCAAATTTCGACCAATCGCCACTTTCGGCACAAGCTTCAATCTGTATTCCATTTTCTTTTGCAATTTTAGAAAAATTTTCTAGTAAAATGTTTTTATCTTTTTCGCTTGGTGCATGAACACTTTTAGAACATCCCGAATAACTCTCTATAACAAAACTAATTTTGCAATGTTTGGTGAAACCTTTTAAACTTTCGCATAAATATTTGAAGTTTTTTATATGCCACTTTATATCTATTCCATCTGCAAATAATATTGGGTCATATCTCCAAATAACTGGGCAATGATTGCTAAGTTCTTTGAATGTTTTTATCCTTTCTTCAAGCGGCGGAAGTCCACCCTCAATCCAGCTTGGATAAGGATTTAAAGTATACAAAAAATAAAAAACAAAATCTTTTAATTTGTCTATTTGATTTAAAAGTGGCTTTGGATTTTTAGACCAAAAAACAATGCCTTCAATGTTTCCTTTGGTTTCAATATTTTTATCTCCGACTAAATTTGTAAAAATATCCACAATTTCAAACTTTTTAAGTGGAATTCTTGCAATTTTTTTTGGATTTATTGGATTTGGCACCAAAACAAATCCATCTTCCAAACATTTAAAAAACCAATCGCTATAAAAAGCTGGAATATCTGTTCTTCTGGAAACACTTAGTATCATAAACTCCCCTATTAATATCTTTTTGTTTTAATTATTATTGCAAGGAGCAACATGCTTGCTTGCAATGGCATTTGCGACGCAGTCCAAAAATAATAATCGGAAGCCACATTTTATGTGGTGGTCGCTAAACAAAAATGCATTAGCGTTTTCTTCCAGTTATTATTATACCTTTCCCATCAAGAATTTCATAGCGTTTTGTTTTAAAATGTTGCCTTAATTTTTTTATTAAATTGTCTATAAACTCTCGTTCAACTGCCACCATATGAAAATTGCTGTTTATTGTATAATCACAAACCAAATAAAACTCATCTTGATTTTTTAATGCAGTTATTATCAATTTGCCCAAGTCGGTGTTCTCAGAGGGCATAAAAATGACTTGCATGTTATTGCAGGTCATTTTTGTATAATTACCCCTATTAAATATAATAATTATTGAATTATTTATTTGATATTACTTTGTCATAGCATATAATTTTGTCAGATTCTTTTATATTAAATAAACTTAAGTTTTTTGAAATATTTTTTATAAATATTTCTTTAAACTCAAATAAAGTATCAAGATTATTCTCATTTGAATAATAAATAATTTGATCAACATCTATTTGAAGATCATGAATAACTCTTAATTGTTCTTTACCTAATATTCCAATCGTAAGATAATAATTTGAATCCTCATATATTTTTAATAATTCTTTATTTAATCTTTCATAATAAGGCAAGTTGTTTTTAAATGCAAGATCATCTCTTCTTTTGATTCTTGTTAAATAATTTGAATCAATTACATTGGTAAACTGAAAACAAATAGATGCATTATTAGTTATTTGACTTAAATAATTCCTAACTTCGTTTAAAGCTTTTTCTACTTCAAGTTCCTTTTTGTTAGTTTTGTATTTATTTGTTGTATCACTAAGCCCTAAATACTCTGACAAGTTTTTGTATTCTAATGAAAACAGCCATAACAGTGAGTTTTGAACTGAAGAAAGTACATATTTTTGTTGTTCTTTCTTTAAATTTTCATCTCTTTTGTTATTAGAAGCTTCAATTATATATGATACAACTGCCGAACACAATATTCCACTTCCAATCATAGCAAAGATATTGAATATTGTGTTCCAAGCACCTTTTAACCAAATTGTTGCAATAAACGATATTGTTAAAACAAAACCAATAACAATCATCCAAATATATTTTTTCATCTTTACTCCATAGGTTTAACTGTTTTTTCAATGAAGTCGATTTCTTCTTGGGATAGGTTGTATTTTTTATAAAGTTGTTTATCTATTTCGGCAACTGGTTTTGACCAGTCAATATCTGACTTATCGGTGAAATCTTGAAGCGGAACAAATCTATATGCTTTTTGTGTTGTATGTTGCGTTTGTTTTTGGATGCCAACCATTGCACGGAAAAATTTTGTATAAATGTATTTACAACAATTATTTGCCTCAATTTTTGTTTCAAATGGTCCAATTTGTAGAAATGTTTCCGTGCAAAGTTCACCTGGCGTGCTAAGCACTGGCGTGCTAAGCACTGGCGTGCTAGCGACTTCGCCAATTGCTCCACAACCATAAGCTTCTGCAATAAAAACTTTATACTTATTCAAGGCAATATTTCTTTTTGGAATAGGATAGTCTTTTGGGATATATTTCCACATTCTCTTTTGTTTTTCGCCTAAGCCCAGTATTCTATATCCATTTTTATATGGTTCGTTTGAAAAATCTGGTAGCCCATATTTTGAAGCCTTTAGCATTGTTTCGGCACGTAAGCCATATGGCTTAGAAGCCGAAACAATGCTATCTAACGTCGTGGTTTGTGACTTAAACACTTTGTTTTTGATTTGCAACAGCCTATTCTCTCTAATAAATATATCATCACTTTCTTCTGCAAGATATCTTATTGATGTATATAAGCCCTCATTTGTATGAGAACAAATCTTACACATAGACTCAGTATTTTTATCTCTTAGGAAATAGCACACACCACCTTTGATGTCTACATTGCTAAAACAATCTTTCGGATTTAAGTAATCATGTAAAACCAAAAAATGTTTATCATGTATCATATCGTCTCTAAACTTATCAAGCCCTTTCCCACCTGTCATCCAACGGGAAGGCATAATCATAGAAATATAATTAGCATTAAGCTTTTTAGATACATCTACAAATAAATTGTAAACTGGTGTTGCGCTTGCCTGAGCTCCGCCATCACTCATTTGATATGGTGGATTGCCAACTATTGCATCGAATTTCATTATTTGTACCTCCTTGTCCCAAAAATTTCCACGTAAAATTTTATCTTTAAATTGCTCAGGTTTATCTTTTAGTTGCATTATTAGGTCATCAAAAGCGTGAGCATTTATTTTCACTTTTTTATAACCGACCAAGGTTCGTTTTGTTATTGATCTTGCCATTGGTGTTTTGCAGATTACATATACATTTTCTCTAACTGTTTTATCCCACAATTCAAGTTGTTTTTCTTTTGTTAATTCATTAGGATTTAATATTAAACAACGTTTGCGGTAAATACTATACACAACATAAAGTGGATAAAGTCCCGATTTTGAATTGATTTCAAGAATGTTCGCATTAGGATTTGAAAGTGTATCTGATGTAACTTTGCCTTGATCTACAAATCTTGGTTCTTCTAACAAACTGGTATGAGTTTCATCATAAAAATCGTACCCGCCCAAAGTATCTGACAAGTGCATATTTACAACTCGCCAAGGGGTTAAAACTGTTTCTTTATCTGGATTTTTAAACGTATTAAAAATTTCTACTATTTTCTTAACTCTTTCAGTTGGAGTAAGTGTGTCGGCATACTTTGCCTTATTTCTAATTTGTCTTCCAGCAGAAACAAACACATCTTGTTCATAGTATTTTGAGAATTTTTTGAACACATCTTTTGTTACGCCTTTTGGCATAAACTCTCCCCAAGAAACATCATCAATTAGGTCAGTAAAGTTATTTGCGGTAATATCCACATTATCTTCAACATCTGAACCATAAACAAGAAGTGGAATACGAATTGAAATGCCACGGAGAATAGAAATTGCAGTATCCTTGTTTTTCCTTTTCTCTTTTAGTTCTTCCAATCTCTTTTTATCTTCTTCTGTAAGTTCTCTCTTTGGTTTCTCTTCAATGCGTTTTAATTCTTCATATTGTTCATTGGTCAAGCCCTGTTTGTTTATGTCAATATCGCCTTGAGTCTTAGTTTGCTTGCTTGCACCTATAATCTTTTTTAAAGTTTCAAACTCTTTTAGTTCAATCCCATCAAGTTTTAACAAATTATCATTGTATATATGCGGGTCATCAAAACCATTTTTAACAACTTTTTCAGTATAGTTTTTCTTTAATTGTTGCAACAAAATATTAACATCATATTTCGCCATTTTTGAACCGTCAATACCAATAACTGGGCAAAAATTCAAAAATTCTCCCATTTGGACTCTTTCATTTTCGTTTATACTTCCAGCTTTAGAAGTTAAATGGGCGGCTTCAGCAACCATTTTTAATGTTCTATCTGGGGCAAAATCGAATACACAACAATACTCTTTGACTTTCCCATTGATGTTTGCTGGAGTCTGGACTCTAAATATGGTTTGCAGATATGGCTTTGCATCTGACTTTGCTGAACCAGACAACATCAAAACAGCAGTCCACTCTGGAACAGATACCCCTGTTGTTAATCTGCTACAAGAAATTGTAATGGTGTAAGTTTCGTCCGGGTTTTTACCAAATGCTTTACGAACAGCCGAAAGTGCATTTTTTGAATCTACTTCCTCATCGCCATCACCAGCAACATTGACTATGTGCCAAAATTGTTTATTTCCGAACACCGGATGCTTACTAAGTAATGCACTCAATGCTTTTGCTTCTTTTACTCCCGGAACCATCCAAAGAGAATGACGGAAATAGTTTCTATATTCTTCAGTTGAGAAAGGATAATTGCTATTGTTATCTTGTTTGCATAAAAGGTTTAAGAAAGCACTAACATCTTTTTCGTGAACAAAATCTCCAACTTTTTGACCATCAGGAATAGGTTTGAAATCCTTTTCCATTTTGCCAGTCCAAGTTCTAAAAAACTCTCTAAAGTTAAAAGCATTGTCTTCCTCGTCAAAAAAGCCTGTAATTACTTTGTTTAAATCGTATGTGTAAATTTGAAGTTCTGGAAGAGAAGAATATGGGTTACTATCACCAAAATGCAAATTATCCCAATTCCTTTTTTCTCTTTGCTCCATTACATAGTCCCAAGTGTAAATTTCATTTTCTTTAAACTGGTCTAAAAGATTAAATGGAGTTCCTGATAATTTTAATACTTTAGGCTTAACAGCATGGTTGCAAATTTCATCTATTACCGCTTGTCCTAATTTTGTCAAAGTTCCTTCATGAGCTTCATCAATAACAACAAAATCCCAATCAATTAAGAAGATTTCATCATTTTTATCAAATTTACCACCAACTGCTTGCGAACCTCTTAAATCCTGCATTGAAGCAAAATATACAAAACTCTTATCAGTATCTATTAGATTTTGGATTTTTTCACCCTTTGTTTTAGAGCCAAACACATAATCTGTATTATAGAAGATTTTACCAAAATCCTCATACCAACCATCACTGACAACTGGTCTATGCGTTAAAATAATTGTTCTTTTGTAGCCCATTTCTTTTGCAACTTGCAAAGCAGTTAGGGTTTTACCAAAACGCATTTTAGCATTCCAAAGCATTCTATCGCCTTTGCGGAATTGTGCTTTTGTGTCGCGAATAGCTTTTAATTGTTCTGGTCTAAATACGATTGGGTCGTGGGTATTAGTTATCTCATTTGAAAGCAATGATTGTCTGTTTGTCTTAACAGCACTTATGGCATTCTTAACTGTTTCCAAATTTGTTTGATACCATTCATTTGCTTTATTTTGAGCGTCAAAAACATGTTTTTTAATATTTGAACGTTCAAAGACTTTGTGAACATCGTGATCTGAAAATGCAACTATTTTACCTTTTTCATTTTTCTTTATTGCTAGTTCAGTATAAAGTAATTCATACTCAATACCCGCAGTTTGAGTATATTGATTTATTCTTCTCTTGGCAGCCAAATTCAACTCTTTGCAATTAGGCAACAAATTTTCAGGAGAAGTGGTAGTAGTACAAGTTGCTTCACCGACTTTTAACAAACCATTGTGTTTATTATCATTTATGCGAAAGACATAAATCAATTTGTATGAAAATGTTTGCTTAAAATTATTCATCACTTTTTCTCCTTTAATAGATTGATAAATTTGATTGATCTTTTTGTTCCCCAATTCATAACTTTTGCATAAATGCCGGTGTGTTTATTATTGTTTCCTTTTTTGCAACCGGGACATTCTTCTGGTTCATTATCATCACCAAACAATGAAATTTGCATTTTAGGAACAGGTTTACAACTATTTGGAATTACAAATTTAAGCCCGTCCATTTGAAAAATATTCCAAGAAAGAATTTTTGCAATTTCTTCAAGTCTTTCATTTATAGGATAATTTTTAAATCTTTCCACATAATAATCAATAAATGTAAACAAAAGATTTTCTCTTGCAATAAGCAAACTATCTCCTTGCCATTCAAAACCAAAGGTTGCTTTATATGCCTTTAGAGTCCACTCAAACCAATCTTCTTCGTGTTCAACGTTTTCGTTTATAACTCTTAGTTTTCTATCTAAAATGCCAATTCGGTCATTAACTTCAATCCATTTACCAGTAACAGTATCATACCTACTACACAAATAAGGAGCTTCACCGCAAGATATTTCCATTCTGTTTAATAAAACATAATCTTGCCAAGTTTTATCTTCTGGAAAAATAATTTTGTCGTGATTAACGCACCAAGTTTTATTTTTCTCGGTATTAAAAACATTTTTTCTGCCAAACCATGCATCATCAATCAAATTATTTTGAGCATTGCAAACCCAAGATGGGGTAAACACTTCAGCTTTGTCTTTAATTCTTTTAGATTGCTCTTTTTGCGACTTTTCAACACGAGGTTTGATAACTAATCCGTTTCTGCCAGTTATTGCTTTGAGCGAAATATTATCAAATTCATAATATCCTCTTCCGCGAGATTTATAGTTGTCTGTTGCCCAAATAATATTTTTGTTAGAGGAATGGTCTTTTAACAAGATTTCCAATAACTTATCATCTAGGCTATATATATAATTTTCTTTAATGTCAACCTTGTTGTCCATCATTTCTCCTTTCCATAATTTATTATCTTAATAGTTACTTTTCTCATAAGATTGTTTAATTAATGACAAAACATAGTCAATTTCTTGTTCGTTAGAAATTGTCAAATCATAATCGCCATTACCCCAATGTCCGATATTAGAAACATCTCTCGTAAATTCTTTTGGAACGTTTAATGAACCTTTTGGCATATTAATCCATATCCAAATTTTAGATTTCAACAATCTTACATCAAATACGTTTTTGCCATTATGTTTAAAAGCTATATACATTTTATGCGAATCAATTGTTAGTTCGCAATTATTGCATGCCGCGTTTTTTTAAAGAATTGTATAATGCAACTATATCTTTGGGAACTTTTGCTAAATGATAATCTTCATTATAATCAATATCTTCATTATTGATTTCTTTGGCAATGTTTTCTTCTTTTTTATCCTTTTTTGTTGGTTCAACCAACTGCAAATTATCGCTTAATCCATTTATTTCAGCGATTGCTTCAAACAAAGCATAGGCATCTTCTTTTGACATTGCATAAAATTCTCTTACGCGTTTCTTTCCATCAACATCATCAATACTTCTTAAATCTGGATTAAGCCTGTCTATAATGTTATGTGATTTCATGTCGGTTAATCTATGATTTACTTCGTAATAAGCATATAATCTAAATGCAAAAGAGTACATTCACTTTGGTTTAATTCTTTTAATCTGCGTTTTACATTGTCAGCATAACCAATTTTGACATATTCAGGGGATGATGGATTGGTTAAAATGTATATAACACCTTTTGTTTCTTCCACAAATTTTCTCCTATGTTTATTTTAGGTGATTCATAATAAAAACCTTTTCCAAGTTAATTATAACATAAAAATCTAATAATGTTATAATTTTTACCAAAATAAATTTCTATATATAGCACTAAATATGTTAAGACACATTCACCAAAAAATTTTAGTGTTGGGCGACAAATCCACTAAAATATCCATAAAGTTCCGTATAATTGGAACAATTAGAGGAGCATAAAAATAGCTTGAATGTGTGTTTAATAAATTACATATTTTGTTAAGTAATTTTAAATAAATGGTTTTTTAATCCAATTAAAATTTATTTAGACACTAGGCTTATTTATGCTGAAACAAATTCACACCGAAAACAAGATTCGTCTAACGGTCATTCTCTTTTTGCCTTTCTTTTTTCTCTCTGATTTTGGACAAATCTCCTCCAATATCTGCCTTAACATTGAATCATATTCGATTGATTGATGTGTTAAAATACACTTTACAGTATCATAATAAACCAATGTTAATTCATCACAATAAACACAATTGCCATACTTTGCTATAAGTTTATTACGAAAAATTCTACTCCTACAAAAAGCTTCTAATTGAGCAAATTGACGATTCATTTTATATACCACCTTTGTTACAATGTTATCACACATTTTCGATTTAAAATAGCGTTTTTTAACAAAAAATTTCAACAATTTTGGTCATTCGACACCATTCGACAAAATACGACAATAATATATAAAATGGAACAAATTTTTTAATGCGATTTATACTTTTTAAAATTAAAATTTCTATTGTGTTTAAAAAAATTAAAAGCATAAACCCTTTAATACTTCAAAAATTAATTTCAACAGAATAAAAAGCGAATAAAACATCACTGTGTTCTACTCACTTCATAATTTGACTTTTTATAAAAATGTCACCATGTTTTTGCCCGTATTTAACCATATCATATTTGTGATTAGTAAATTTAAAAGTATTCATTCAATTAAAATAACAATCTTTCACCTTTTATTTTTTCTATACTGAAAAATGTAATTTGCCCTTTGCAAAAGCAGAGCATATTTTCAAATCAAAGTGATTAAAATCAGTCGTCTAAAATAATGTTGTATATATGATGCAAAAGAATTGAAACTGCTTCATTTATATTGTTCTCGTTACTTTCCTTTTTATGTTTGCTTAAAAAAGCTAGTGCCTGGTTTCGTAATACGTGCATATTAACATTATTTTTGTTAAAAATATAATCTTTATTGGTTGAATTGCACTTG
>CALDLU010000258.1:0-3306 GCA_937915245.1 uncultured Clostridia bacterium
TGTTGTATTCATTGTCGGCATGACCTTTCACTTTATGCCAAGTGATTTTATGTTTTGACATCAAGTCCAAAAGTTGTTGCCAAAGTTCAACATTTTGAACAGGTTTTTTATTTGCAGTTTTCCAACCCATTACTTGCCATTTTTCTATCCATTTTTCCAAAAATGCATTAACAACATATGCAGAGTCGGAATATATGTCAACATTGCATGGTTCTTTTAACATTTCAAGTGCTTTTATAACAGCAGTCAGTTCCATACGATTGTTTGTTGTGTTTTCTTCATAACCACTTTCTTCTCGTTTGTGTTCGTTGTACATCAAAACACAACCCCAACCACCTTTACCAGGGTTTCCAGAACACGCACCATCAGTATAAATCGTTACATTTTTCACTAATCAAAACTCCTAATAAAAAACTCAGTTAAAACTTTTGCGAGTAACTGAGTTCAATCTGGTGCGCCCAGAGGAGTTCGAATCCCCAACCTTTGGTTCCGTAGACCAACGCTCTATCCAGTTGAGCTATGGGCGCATATTAAATTGTACTTGTTCTTTGTTTAAACCACAAAGTAACCAAAGGTTATATTGGGGACCCCGAAAACGAAAGTCGTTTTTGGGGAGCGTAGACTGTGTGTAACAAGGCGAAGTTTTGATTTATAAAATCAAAACGAAGCAAACAAACACACAAAGTCGAGCAGGTTCCGTAGACCAACGCTCTATCCAGTTGAGCTATGGACGCATATTAATATATAATAGTCAAAAAACTATCGTGTAAATTATATTACACATAAATATATAAGTCAAGTCAAATTAAAAATAATCTTTACATTTTATTTTAAATATAGTAAAATTACATATGAAAGGGTAGGGAATGTTATGAAAGTATTAAAATGGTTTCTTAAAACAATTTTAGGTTTAGTTATTACAGTTGCTATTATTGTTGGTGGCGTTTTTCTTTTTGTAAAAATTAAATATGATATAAACCCATTTGCACTTATTAGTGAAGTAAATATTTTAAATAAAGAAGTAAATGAAAATGAATTGTTTACCAATAAATTCACACAAGAAGATATGGCAAGTGCAAAACAAGTGGCAGATGCACATATGCCAGGCTTAATTACTTATGATGAAGAAAGTGATACATATAATATAGGTGATGGAGCGTCAGCACCTTTGGCACTTAATAATATGAATTTAACAGACAAGCAATGTGGAGCAATACTTAATAATTTGATTAGTCAAGATGCTTCAAATGCACAAGTAACAATAGGGGACAAAACTATTGATATAAATTTGGTTCAATTAAGTTTTGTTAAATTAGATATTGCAGCAAAAACAGTAACAATAAATATTGTGGTAAAAATTGATTTAAGCACAATAAAAGCAGATTGGAAATCTTTTCCAATGAGTTATGTTGCAAAAAAAGTTCCAGATGCAATGTTCTTTTCATCAACTTTGGATGTAAAAAAATTAGATAATGCTTTCAGTTATGAAGTTTCAAGTAACGATTTGACAATTAACAACTTGAATAGTGAACAGACAAAAGACTTTGTAAAAGCATTAAATGCGTTCTCGAAAGTTGGCACAAGCGAAGAACTAAATATAAAAATAGGTCAAGCATTTGTTGATGGACTTATTGGATATGATGATAATCATAAAGGTTTTGCATATGCACTAAAAACACTTGGTGTAAAAGATTATAATTTTGAATTAAAAGATGAAATAATATATTTTGTTTTAATTCCAAAAATTTAATTTAAAGTAACATATTTTTCACAATGTGTTAAAATAAAATACGCTTTTTTATTATTTTTAATTGCATAATTAATTGAGCAACTATTAGAAAAATTATTAAAATAATCAATAAAATAAATACAACAATCACAATAATCAATGGCGTTGAATCCTGTTTCAATAAAGGCTTCAGCGCCTTTTTTATTTGTATAAAAAGATATTTTTTCTAAATTAAATTTATTTGATATATTTTTATCTCCATAATCTAATATTTTACAATCAATTTTTTTATTATATCATAACAAATTTCACAAAATTCTTTATCATTGTCAAAAATAAATGTGTCAAAATCTTCCGTATCCATTAAAATATTTAGTAGTCTTATTATTGCTTTTGAAGAATAAAAATCAGTTTTACTCTCACAATATTGACAAATGTAACATTTCTTACTCATAAATTTTCCCTTTTTAAACAATATATAATTTGAAAGCAAACTTGTCAAATATTTTTACGAAATATCGTAAGATTAAATATTTGAGTTTAGTCTAAACTATTTACGGAATATAGTAAACGGAATTTAGTAATATGACACTTAACGAAGCAATAAAAAAGAGAATATTAGAATTAGTTGATGAAAAGAAAACAACATTAACTGCTTTATGCTTAAACTCAAATTTAACTCCATCAACTATATTTGATTTGATGAATGGAAAGGTAAAGAGTCCAACTGCCATAACAATAAAGAAAATTTGTATGGGAGCAAATATTACTCTTTCGGAGTTTTATGCACCAAAATATTTTGATAATTTTGATGAATGTTTAAAGTAAAGAAAAATAAGGCAGGTACAATATGACATTAGGGGAAGCGTTTGCAAAAAGGTTCACAAATTTATTAAATGAAAAAAATATATCTTTGTATAAATTTGCAAAAGGTAGTTGTATACCTCGTTCAACACTTGATAACATATTGTTAGGGAATACCAAAAGTCCTACTCTTGCTTTGGTATATAAAGTTGCAGACGGGTTTAATATGTCGTATTTAGAATTTTTAGATGGCCCAATTTTTGCAAGCACGAATGTTGAATATATGTAAAATATATGGCACAAAATCTCTAACAATGTTGGAGTTTTTTTGTTTTTGATAGAATAGATTTTTATAAAAGATTTGACAACATTTGTATATTGTTATATATTTAGTAATTTCATTTGGAAAATTCCATATTGTGCTTATATAAGCATTTCCACAATATACTATGTTTGTACATAAAAAACATCCTATATGCGTTTTTAAATGAAATCCACCTGAAACTATTTTATATGGTAATATATTTAGTAATGTTAATTATTTAGGAGAAAAAATGCTAGACAAAAAGTATAATTTTTTAGAAAAAGAAAAAAAGTGGCAAGACTATTGGCAAGAAAAACAAATTTTTAAGTTTGACAAAAACTCAAAAAAACCAGTATATGCAATAGATACACCACCACCAACAGTTAATGGGAAAATACATATGGGACATTTGTCATCATATATGCATATCGAAACAATGGCAAGACACCATAGAATGAAAGGTGAAAAT
>CALDLU010000259.1:0-3981 GCA_937915245.1 uncultured Clostridia bacterium
CGCTTCTGTAATAAAATAATTATTGCCACCTTTAACAAAACCGAATTGATTACCTTTTATTATTCCACCAATGTGAAGTGTTGGATTTTTGCCTGCAACAATAAAACAATTATAAATCATTTCTGTGGTACTTGTTTTACCATGAGAACCAGCAACCGAGATTACATTATTATATTTTTGTGAAATATACCCCAAAAGTTCTCCACGAGATAAAACCTTTAACTTTTTTTCTCTTGCATATTTTAATTCAACATTATCTTCTTTTATTGCATAGTTATATACAACAACACAATCATCATTTATATTTGATTTTTTATGTCCAATAAAAACATTGATTCCATTATTTATCAAATCATCTGTTATTTGTGATTTGTGAGTATCACTACCTTGAACTACATATCCACAACTTTTTAAATAAAAAGCAAGAGCAGACATACTTATTCCACCAATACCAATAAAATGAAATTTTAAATTTTTCATACTAAAATATATGTTAATTCATTGTTGTATGTTCACTTAAAATTTTTTTTAAAAATATTTGCTTATGATATAATTTTGTGGTATAAATATATTAGTTACAAAAAAGGAGATACATTTATGAACATTACAGAAGTAAGAGTAAGACTTGTAAACAAAGATGAATCAAAATTAAAGGCAGTTGCTTCTATGACAATTGATGGATGTTTTGTTATTCATGATATCAAGGTTATTCAAGGAAATGAAGGATTATTTATTTCTATGCCTTCAAGAAAAACTCCAGAAGGTGAATACAAAGATATCGTTCATCCAATCAACACAGAAACAAGAGAAGCAATCAGCAGAAAAATAATCGAAGCATACGAACAAGAATTAAATAAAGCTGAGTAATAAAATGTAAAAATGCCACATCAAAAAGATGTGGTATTTTTTTTACAAAAATAAAAAAGAGAGAACGGCAAAACTAAAAAAACCTTTCTCTCTATAAGGAGATATCCATATGAAAAATGATATCTTTCACAAACATAATTACTTATGTTCGCACTTATATTCTATTACCAAATTAAGCAAATGTCAATAGTCAATATTAAAAACCTTGCTTTGTTTTTTTGATTAATTCTCTAAAATAGTTATCAACATTAACCATTGCCCTATTAAGTGCCATTGTAAATCTTTGCATAATTAATTGGTCATACTTGATTTCAATAACTTTTACCTTTGACAACTCCAAAGCATCAATATTTAATTCTTTCACCAATTCTTGACAAATTACTTGTCCAAGTAAAATTTGATAGTTATCGTTATTTATTCCCATTATTTCCAATAAATCAGGATAATAATCACTAAAAATTATACTATCATATGCAAAATTAAAAAATAAACTTAATTTTGTTATCGAATGTTTATTCCCATTTGCACCAGCCAAGAATAGCCATTTGTATGATAATTCTATATTTTCTGGAATTGCTGGATTTGAATGTTTAAACCAATAAGAAAGTAAATCTTGTGCAACAACATCGCCCATAACCGCTTGTTCACATTGTTTTATATATTCATC
Organism: uncultured Clostridia bacterium; assembly: GCA_937915245.1. GTDB lineage: Bacteria > Bacillota > Clostridia > Christensenellales > UBA1242 > UBA5893. The sequence continues at coordinate 1,535 of CALDLU010000259.1, forward strand.
AGCATAAATATCTTCAATTTCAATTGAACCTTTACCATATGTTGTTTTTGCAATTGTTGCTCTACGCTTCAAAAATTCGTTTCTATAATAATCAACTGTATCTTCTCTGTTATATGTTATACCTTCAACCTGTTTTATAAATTTCATAATAATCTCCAAAGTTATACAAGATTATTATAACAAAAATTATTAAACATTACTACTAGATTTTGCTGTCTTTTTTGAACTTTTTTGTTTTTCTTTTTTGGCATCGTTATAGTAACCAGCAATCACCATTTCAAAGTATGGATAGATGAATACAAAGAAAACGAACAATGAAATAATAATTGGAACAACAATACCAACCCAACTAGGAACTGTTGCAAAATAATTTAATATTATCATCAAACAGGAGAATACCAAATCAACCACTAAAACAAAAAACGCTTCCATTAGGTAAACTAAAAATATTTCAAGTCTTTTTCCATAAACTAATTTTTTGCTTTCTTGCAAACATTTTGTTGCAGAATATGATGAATTGTCTGCCATAATATATGGAGCAAAACTATAATTTAATCCACAAATAATTCCCGGGAAAATCAATAATATAGACCAAAGACAAATTAAAACCATACTACATATTTGCAAACAAAAACAAGAAATACATCTTTTATAATAGTAAAAAACATTTTCAACTTTTATTTCTTTACCTTGTATACAATCTGAAACATTATTCTTAAACCCAACAATAGCAAATGAAAATACAAAAAATGCAAGAGCAAATCCAAATATTGGGAATAGTACACACAAAAATACACTAACCCACATTACAAAACTTGAAAGTAACACATCAAAATTGCATTGATGAAAAATCTCATTAGTTTTTTGCCACAAATATTCATTTTTATTTTTCATAATCTTTCCTTTTTGTAAGTATTTGCAAAAAGAAAAATTTTAATCAAAAAATATGCACAAACTTGTGTGCATATTTTTATTAATATTTACATTAAAGGTGAAAATAACCTTAAAATAGCTTGTGCAAACTTGCTAGATAAAAATCTTCTTTTATATGCCTGTTTTGTAAGAATTTCACTATTATCCATATCTTGCCAAAATATTTTTTTATTTTTATCAACAAATTGTTCGCCATATAATACTGCAGATATTTCAAAGTTTAAAGCAAATGACCTATTGTCCATATTACAAGTTCCTATTGCAACTGCTAAATCATCTACTAAAATTGTTTTTGAATGTATAAAACCTTTATATAGATAAACTTCAACGCCTATTTCAAGAAGTCGTTTTATATAAGATAAAGTTACATAATAAACAAATTTTTTATCTGGTTTTTTGGGTATCATAATTTTTACATCTACCCCACTTTTTTTTGCCAAAATAATTGCTTTCATAAAAGTTTCATCTGGTATAAAATATGGAGTTTGAATATATATTCTTTTTTTTGCAAGTGATATCATTTTAATATAAGCATCTTCTATATTTCTCTCATCACTTTCTGGTCCACTTGTTATAATTTGGACACCCACATCACCTTTATTGGTTAATATTTCTTGCAAAAAATAACCTTCTTCAACTAATTTTTTTGTATCGAGTCTTTCTTTTTTCACACATCTAAAATCATTGAAAAATATGTTTTGTAAGTCCCAAACTGCTCGCCCTTCAATTCTAATGTGAGTATCTCGCCAAGGTGAAACTTTTTTCACTTTTCCCATATGGTCATCACGAATATTTATTCCACCTGTGTATGCAATTTTACCATCAATAACAACAATTTTTCTATGATTACGATAATTTATTTTTAAATTTATAAGTCTTATACCCATAAAAGGTGGGAAAAATTCTGCAACTTCGCCACCATATTTTTTTAATTTTCTAAAAAATCTTCTTGGTGTACCCAAACAACCAACAGAGTCATATATAAGTTTAACCTTTACGCCACTTTTTGCTTTTTCAAGCAATATATTCATTATTTCCTTGCCAACTTTATCATCAGCAAAAATGTAATATTCTATATTAATTGAAGATGTTGCATTTTTTAAATCTTGCTTTAAATGTTCTATCTTTTCTTCACCACTTGTAAATACATCAACCTTATTATCTGTTGTAAATGTACACTTGTCATCACTTTTTATAAATTTTATTAAATCATAAGAATTTTCGTATTTTTCATTTTGTTCTTTTAATGCTTTAAAATTCACTCGTTGCCAAGATACAAATTTATAATAATCTGTTGTATATCTTTTTTTTCGATTTATAAGTCTTCTTGTTCTCACACTTAATCCACCACCAAAAAGCATATATAAAACAAATCCAACAATAGGTAAAAATGTTAAAACAACAAACCAGCTTAATATTGTATTGGGTTGTTTTCGTTCTGCCATTATCATTGTGAATACAAGTAAAAAATTTAATATAAATATGGTTATTAATATTATAGTGTCTACCGGCAT
>CALDLU010000260.1:0-2580 GCA_937915245.1 uncultured Clostridia bacterium
CCTTGTCTTGATGTATTCAAAAAGGCAAAAGAAATGATTTCTGATGACAACTCGAGAAAGGGCATTGAGATGCTTGAAGACCAGATTCGTTCTTCACTCAAAGAATTGGGTGTTGAAAAAATTGAAACAATCGGCAAACAGTTTGACCCAAATCTACATCATTGTTTGATGGTTATGGAAGATAAAACAAAGCCAGATAATATAGTGTTAGATGAATATCAAGCAGGTTACAGATTGGGAGATAAAATAATTAAATATAGTCAAGTTATAGTTAACAAATTAAAGGAGGAAAAGTAAACTATGGCAAAAATTATTGGTATTGATTTAGGAACAACAAACTCATGTGTTGCAGTTATGGAAGGTGGAAAACCTACAGTTATTGCAAACGCAGAAGGAGATAGAACAACTCCATCAGTTGTTGCATTTACAAAAGATGGTGAAAAATTGGTAGGAAAAGTTGCAAAGCGTCAAGCAGTTGCAAACCACGAAAACACTGTTACATCAATTAAAAGATTGATGGGTACAGATGAAAAAGTTACATTAAATGGTAAACAATATACACCACAAGAAATTTCAGCAATGATACTTTCAAAATTAAAACAAGATGCAGAAAGTTATCTTGGTGAAAAAGTTACACAAGCAGTTATCACTGTACCTGCATACTTTAACGATGCTCAAAGACAAGCAACAAAAGATGCTGGTAAAATTGCAGGCTTGGAAGTTCTTCGTATTATAAACGAACCAACAGCAGCTGCTCTTGCTTATGGTCTCGATAAAGGCGAAAATAGTAACCAAAAGATTTTGGTTTATGACCTTGGTGGTGGTACATTCGATGTATCTATCTTGGAAATTGGTGATGGCGTATTTGAAGTATTATCAACAAATGGTGATACAAGACTTGGTGGTGATGATTTTGATAACAGAATTATTGACCTTCTTGTAAAGGACTTTAAAGAAAAGAACAATATTGATTTGTCAACAGACAAACTTGCAATGCAAAGATTAAAAGAAGCCGCAGAAAAAGCAAAAATTGAACTTTCTGCAACTCCAAAAACAACAATCTCACTTCCATTCATTAGTGCCGATGCAACAGGCCCAAAACACTTGGAATATGATTTAACAAGAGCACAATTTGACTCTATTACATCTGATTACATTGACAAAACAATTGAATGTACAAAGAGAGCACTTGCAGATGCAAAACTTTCTATAAATGATATTGCAAAAGTAATTCTCGTTGGTGGTTCAACACGTATCCCAGCAGTTTATGAAAGAGTTAAAGAATTTACAGGAAAAGAACCATTCAAAGGTATTAACCCTGATGAATGTGTTGCTATCGGTGCTTCAATTCAAGCAGGTGTTCTTGCTGGTGAAGTTAAAGATGTACTTTTACTTGATGTTACACCACTTTCACTTGGTATTGAAACATTGGGTGGAGTATTTACAAAACTTATTAACCGTAACACAACAATTCCTACAAAGAAATCACAAATATTCTCAACTGCAACAGATAACCAAGCAGGTGTTGATATTCATGTTCTTCAAGGTGAAAGAGAATTTGCTGCACAAAACAAAACTCTTGGAAGATTCCAATTAACAGATATTCCACCAGCACCAAGAGGTGTTCCACAAATTGAAGTTACATTTGATATTGATGCAAACGGTATCGTTCATGTTAGTGCAAAAGACCTTGGAACAAACAAGGAACAATCAATTACAATCACAGCTTCAAGTAACTTAACAGAAGAAGAAATCAACAAAGCAGTTAAAGAAGCTGAACAAAACGAAGCAGAAGATAAAAAGCGTCGTGAACTTATTGATGCTAAAAACGAACTTGATAACAAAGTATATCAACTTGAAAAACTTGCAAAAGACAGTGAAAGCAAATTAAGTGAAGAAGACAAAAAGACTGTTGAAGATGCAATCGCAGAAGCAAAGAAAGGTCAAGACTTAAACGACATTGAAGAAGTTAAAAAAGTAAGTGAAGAACTTACAAAGAAAGTTGAACCTATTATTGTAAAGATGTATCAAAATGCAAAACCAGAAGGTAATGGAGATAACAACAATAATGGCTCAAACGATGGAACTGACCCAGAAGTTGTTGTTGATGACGACAAGAAATAAATCTAAATAAAATTTTAGCCTACCACGATAGGTAGGCTTTAATTTTGTAAAAGGAGAAATGTATGGCTAATAAAGATTATTATGCAATTTTGGGTATTGATAAAAGGGCGTCAGCAGATGAAATAAAATCAGCATATAGAAAAATGGCAAAAAAATATCACCCAGACCTAAACAAAGATAATCCCGATGCAGCAGAAAAGTTTAAAGAAGTAAACGAAGCATACGAAGTTTTGTCTGACCCACAAAAAAAGAGCAATTATGACCAATTTGGCAGTGCCGATGGTCCACAATTTTCTGGATTTGGTGGTTCATCAAATATGGGTGGTGGCTTTGATTTCTCTGGTGATTTTGGAGATATTTTTGGCGACATTTTCTCAGCTTTTGGTGGTGGAAGTGGCAGAAGTTCAAGAAGACAAGTGTATCGTGGCGAAGATATAAATGTTTCAATGACAATAA
>CALDLU010000261.1:0-4629 GCA_937915245.1 uncultured Clostridia bacterium
TTAATTAAAAATTATTCGCTTATCTAGAAGATAAATATATAAATTTAGTCAGCCAGCTTGACTGTTTTTTTGTTAAAATTTTAACTAAAATTTTCTTTTTGAAGTTAAATTTGATAATATTTAAAAAGTGAATAGTAAAGTATAAATCTAAAATCATTTTCCTTTGTGCATGTTTATCTTTTTGTCAAGTTCGTTTAGTGCAGTAAGATTATCTTTTAAAATTTCTTTTACAGATACTTTCCTATCAGAATATTTTATTTCAGCTGTCAAAAACTCAGAGTTTGATTTAGCCAAATCTTCTGCCATTTTATCTTGATTAATCGTTCCTCTCCCAATAATCATATGTTCATCTTTGAGCCCATTGTTATCATGGATATGTGTTGTAACCAAAAGATTTGCATATTTTTTCTCAAGCCTTTCGCCAGGAGTCAAAAAGTTTTCATGACCAGAGTCAAAGCAGAATTTTAGATTTTTGCTCTTTAAGTTTTTGAAAATATATTTAACTTGACTTGCTAGATACAAGTTTTCAATGCAAAGATTTATATTGTATTTCTCGCAAACTTTTAGTATGCGACCAATTCTAACTATCCCTATTTTGTTCGTTTTGCAAAATTTGTTTCCACAAGTGTGGACAACAAAATTAACATTTACACCAAAGTCTTTAATCTTTTCAATTTGATTTATTAAATCTCTCTCTACTTCATCACCAAACTCGCCATTCTCCCAAAGATAGTTTAATTTGCTACCATCATATTTGCAGTGAATCATAGAAATTTCAAGCCCGAGTTTTTTCATGAGTTCTATCTGCTCTGCAAGGGTCATGGTTTCATTCTTTTCATTTACACCCAACAAAACCCCACCATATCCTGCACTTTTAATTTCTTCTAATTTAGTTTTTGTATCTAGCTCGCAAAAATACAAATTTATTGCTTTTTTCATAAGTTCTCCTACACTATTCATTTTAAATAAAACACTAAAAATTTCAAAATAATTTCGTATGTATTTAGATTAAATGTAACTAATGATACACACAAAATTTTAACATTGACAACTGCACATAAAACCAATATAGAGTTTATTATGGATAGCTTAAAAACATTAAAACAATTAGACATTTGATACAATATCAATGAAAACGGAATACATGCTTATTGCGAAGTTAATGAAGCAAAAAGAGAAATTGCGAATTCCCTTTCTGCAACTTTAGTTTTTCCAAAAGCTATAACACTTGTTATAAACATTCAAATAATCATCTTTTATTATAAACAACCTGTTTTTTGGTTCTTTAATGAATATTTGTAACCATCTTTTTGAAAATATATATAATAATTTATAGATTTATCACCAATATTACCTACTACATGAATAACATTTTCATTCTCAATTCTCTCATAATTAAATAATAAATTATTTGTTTCTCTTTCGGTTATAATATGCATTTTCAAACTTAATTCATTGTCTTCAGACTCATATTTAATAGTATTTTTTTCTACTACTTTACCATTATTGTATAATGAGTAAATAAATTCTTGTTCAGTCTCGTTTTCTCCGTCTTCATTTTCAATTTCAAAATTTTGTTGAACTTCAATGTATGAAGTTTTTTCTGAATTTAGGAAAGCTTTAAAAAACATTTCACTTTCAGACTCTCCTTCCTCTGTTTCAATCTTATGCAAACCTTCTACAAGATATTTCTCATTTCCTTTTAAAAGGATTCCATTAATTGCATAATTTTGTTCAACTTCGTCTTCTTCTTTCTCTTCGTCTAACAATAGTTTATTAAACATCATTTTAAAAAAGACAACTTCTCCGTTCAAATTAGTATAATGGATATTCATAACAAATTGATAATTAATATCGCCCTCTGCAATATTGCTTTCAATTTTACTTGCACCAAATAGATTTTCAACAAGAGACATATATCTGTCAATTATTTCTGTTTGCTCAGAATCTAAATCCGACTCTTTTGAATGGGCTACACATGTACTAACAGACATTGCATTTGCTATAACTGAACAATTTGTCGCTGTGTAAGGTGATGATAGCAAATCTCCGACTGAAGCTGCACTATAAGCAAAAAATGATTCTGCATTAGTAACCTGTGCGAATTTATTATAAATTTGGCTTTTATTATTATCAGCGTTTTTATTTAATAAAATTGGCATAAATATTCCAACAATCAACAACAAAATTAACGCCATTGAACAAGCAAACAACTTTGTTTTAAAAACATTGCCTACTTTTTGTTGTCCATTATGCGCATAAACAAGAGAAGTTTGATTTTGTTCAAGCCTAATTCTTTGTTTAATGTTTTCTTTTATTTCATTACTTGGCAATATTTCATGACGCTGTTGCGATAAAAGTTTTTTTATGTTTTTCATTTGATGTCCTCCTTTTCTAAATATTGTTTTAATTTTTTTAAGGCTTCATTGTTTTTCCAAGTAATAGTACCTATCGGCATATCAAGCATCATCGAGACTTCTCTCCGTTTATATCCTGAAACATGACAAAGCATTATAATTTTGTATTCATCTTCTGATAAAATCTTTGTTGCTATATCAAAAATATATGGCAGTTCATTTTCTCTGAAATTGTAATCATATGTTTCCAAATCAAAATCAATATTAATTTCATGTCGATATTTCTTTAAATGATTCATAGCTAATGATTTTCCTATTGTACATATCCACCCGACAAAGTTGGTGTTCTCTTTATATTGAGATAAGCAAGATAATGCTCGTATAAAAGTTTCTTGTAAAATATCTTCAGCACATGTTTTATCTTTCACAATTTTTAATATTGAAAAATAGACGATGTGATTTGTATAATCATAAACATAGTCAAATGCTTTTAAATCTCCCTTTTTCAACTTTTCTATTTTTCTTTCAAGTTTTTTGTAGTCCATATTCCTTTCCATTTATTATAACAATATTAACACATAAAATTGTTGATAAAATTTTAAATATTTTGATATTAATATTGTATCATATCATAAAAAAACAATCAAACGACTTAGATTTTAAAAAATAATTATAAAATTACCAACAAATTAGACCAATTGTATTGTTATATTAACGAAGACAAGAAAATATAAGGAGTCTTGCTAATAAATTAAAGGAGAAAAATTATGCAAAAAATAAAAAAATTGAAGTTAATAGCAATAATTGCAGCATTAACATTATGTTTACCCCTCGCACTTATATTAACGGCATGTGGAGGAACAAAAAAACAAGTAAATACAAATTCAAAAGAAATGTATGCACTATCAGCCATGTCAAGTGCAATTTATCTACAACAGGAGCAAGAACAAATTAGTGCTGTAAAAAGTATGAAAGCAGTAAACCTTGCACAAACACTAGCAGACAAGCCAGCAAATATTACTGATGAAGACCTAGCTGGGACAGAAAGTTGCCTAACAATGTTTGGCGATATTATAAAAAATAATGGGTTTACTCAAGTAGTTGAAAAAAATACAAATGTTTCAGAAGAACTAAAAAATTATAACTTTGTTATGACAATTTCCATTCCACACTTATCAAATACAAACGCCTATAAACTTTATTATGATGAAATTGATACAGAAACTCAAGTCGAAATTGAAGATGAGGAAACCGAAACTGAAATTTCGACTACATTAGAAGGCGTTTTAATTGCTAATGAAACCCATTTCAAAGTTGAAGGCAAAAAAACAATTGAAACCGAAGGGAATAATACAGAGTATTCAATTGAGTTCAAAACTTACTTTGATGAAAACAATTATGTTGTTGTTGAACAAAGTTCAGAAAATAATGAACTTGAATATGAATACGAAATCTACAAAAACGGAGTAAAAGTTCAAAAAATTGAAATCGAATTTGAAAAAGAAAACGATAAAACTGAACTTGAATTTGAGCTTGTAAACATAAATTCTGGTATTAAAGAAAAAACTACTTACAAAATTAAGTCAGCAGATAATGAACTTTTTGAAATTTCTTTAAATAAAAACGGCGAAATACAAACGTTCCAAGCAAAAATCGTTGAAGGAAAAATAAATTTCATATTCTAAAACTATTACATTTTTAATAAAATTTTATAATTTTTATTATAACAAAAGTCGAGATAGAGCTCTCGACTTTTATTATTTAAAAAACAAGTCAATCCACATATTGTGTATTCTCTAGTTTTTATTTTCTCTTTTTATCATTATTTTCCAAACATGGCTTGTCCCCTTAATTATTTTAAAATTCTCCTTTCTTTATTTTTTCTGTATGATTATTTTTTTGCATAAATAGCATAGGGTGCAGAGCCTTATTAAAAAGGTTGATTATTTGGGTAAAACAAAAACTGCACTTTTTAACCACTAAATTTCACCGCAAAAACACTAATAAAAACACACTATGCTGGTGTGGCTCAGCGGTAGAGCACCACCTTGGTAAAACAAAAACAGCACTTTTCAACCACTAAATTTCACCGCAAAAATCATTCAAAAAACAGCATTTGCTGGTGTGGCTCAGCGGTAGAGCACCACCTTGGTAAAACAAAAACAGCACTTTTCAACCACTAAATTTCACCGCAAAAATCATTCAAAAAACAGCATTTGCTGGTGTGGCTCAGCGGTAGAGCACCACCTTGGTAAAACAAAAACAGCACTTT
>CALDLU010000262.1:0-1696 GCA_937915245.1 uncultured Clostridia bacterium
CATTGCATCTTGGGTTAAACCTTGTGGTGCTGGAATGTATCGCGAAAAAAAGCATAATGCCACACAAATTGGTATCATTATGCTTCTATATATAACATTGTCTTTTAATTTCATTTTTTATCCTTCTAGCTTGCTAAGAATATCACATCTAAATATTTATTGCAATAATTTTTAGATACAAAACTCTAATCCAAATTTTTCCTTTGCAACTTCAACTGCTTTTCTAACTAGTTTTGGCCCAATTTCTCCCCAATTTAATAATTCAATCGCTTTTTGTGGGGGTACTAAAATTCTTTCATAAGTCTTTCCATTATCTGGGTCAGGTTTAGCTTCTCCAATGTTATCAATCATTGCTGTCATTCTAACTTGCGCATAAGGAGCTATGCCATTTTCTTCATCAACATATTGATATCCTATGTAATAAATTGGGTCTTTTAATGTTGTATTTACTTCTTCTATATATTCTCTTCTTAATGTAGCTACTCTATCTTTGTCAAAATCTTCTGGAGTTCCACCTGCAAGCGAATAAATAACCCTGCCATCTTTTTTGCTTTCACCCTTTAACAAGACATTCCCATTCTCATCAAATACAACTGCATAAACTTGATGTACTTCCAAATTGCTTGGGACTTCTTCTTCAACCCATTCTAACTTCATTAACTTTCTCCTTTCTACATAATATAATTCAGCAAGACTAGAACACTGCTAGTCTTATTTTGCTGGCGGAGTACGAGCGGTTGTGTACGCACGCCAAATTAACAAAAATTATTTTCTCGGTCATAATTATTTAATAGGTATTTGAATCCTTGTTAAATAATCTTCTTCACTCTCACAATCCCAACACCCATTTACATAAACTTCTCTTGGTTTGTCGGCAATAGTGTATCCTTTTTCTTTAATATAATTTAATGCAAAAGCATAAACATCACGAAGTTTAGAATAAGGGCCCTTATGGTCTACACTTATTGCTTTTGTTTCTGGTATTATTTTGAATTTAATATTTTTACTTTCTTTCCCAAATTCTTCAACGGCTTCCAAATATTCAATTTCAACATTTTTTTCTTGATATTCTGGAGCTTCATAGGTTACATAGCAATAATCCCTACATTTTAAGTTGGGATTGTTTTTTCCACATTCTTGACCGGCTTCTAACACAAACTCAAACAATTTGGACATATTTTCAATTATTCCGTGCCTATAATATACTTTAATCTCTGGTAATACGATTTCTTTTGCTTGATACTTATTCATATATTCTCCTTTATCTATTTGTCTTATTATATTTTCTATAAGAATTAAATTGTCTTTACTATGTTTAATTTCGTTTTCAATAACTTTTAACCTATCTTGTAGTGCTATTTTTAGGTCTTTACCATCGATAACTTGTTTGATTTCACTTATAGAAAGCCCAAGTTCACGAAGTTCTAATATTCTAACAAGCTTGTTAAAGTCTTCCATAGAGTAATATCTGTATCCATTATCTTCTACACGACTTGGCTTAAACAAACCAATCTCATCATAAAATCTTAAAGTCCTAATATTTGTTTTTGCTAGTTTTGAAAATGTACCAATAGTAAACATAATTTTCTCCTTATTATCAATATCTTAAAGTATCTCGTAACGAGAGAGTCAAGCATAATTTAAAATTATTTTTATTATATCATAAAATTTTTTATTTTTATCAATATCAATCAAA
>CALDLU010000263.1:0-4272 GCA_937915245.1 uncultured Clostridia bacterium
GATGGTGTGTTTAGTATGAGTGGAGAAATTTGTAAACTCCCAGATATTGTAAGACTTGCAAAAAAATATGGTGCAAGAGTTATGGTTGATGATGCTCATGGACTTGGAGTTTTGGGTGAACATGGCAGGGGTACTGCTGAACACTTTGGACTTGAAGATGATGTTGACATTATTATGGGAACTTTTAGCAAAAGTTTGGCATCTCTTGGTGGATATATGGCTGCAAGTAAAAGAGTTGTTGAATATGTAAAACATACTTCAAGACCATATATTTTTAGTGCAAGCATAACACCTGCATCAATAGCATGTGCAAGAGAGTCGTTGAGATTATTAAAAGAAAATCCACAAAGAGTAAAAGACCTTCAAGATATTTCAAACTATATGCGTCAAGGTCTAAAAAAACTTGGTGTAAAAATTATTGATAGCACAACACCAATTATTCCAATTTATGTTTATGATGATGAAAAGGCTTTTGTTGCTTGCAAGTTGCTACTTGATAGGGGTGTTTATGTTAATCCTGTTGTAAGTCCAGCAACACCAGTTGGTTATGCACTACTTAGAACTTCATACACAGCAACACATACAAAAGAACAAATGGATAAAGCAATGGTTGCAATAAAAGAAGTGTTAGATATTCTTGATGTTAAATAATAAATAAAAAATCCACCAAAAGTTTGGTGGTTTTTTGTTGGAATAAATATTAAAATTTGGGTTATGGTTTGTCAAAAAACGCATACATATTTGCAAGTTGAGAAATGCACATAATAAAGTCAAAAACTCTTTTTTGAACTTCATTTTCGTTTTCAAGTTCATAGGAAAGTTCTCCACCAGAAATATAAAAACCATAAATTTTGATTACAGCAGAAATACAATTTTTTACATCATTTGCTTTTAAATCATAAATCGTATTCATATATTTTAATGTTGCTTTTTTGTCAGTTAAATACCATTTTTTGCCTTCATTTACCAAGTATATTTCAATAGATTTACCATTTTCAAATTTTGCACCAGTTTTTATTTCCCACTCATTTTCATTTTTTGTTGTGCATAAATTTATTGAATTTAATAAATTTACATTTATATCATTTATTGTCATACAATACCTACTATTTTTAGATTAGCATAAATAAATCATATTGGCAAATATTCTTGTGTAAAAAATTTGGTGTTTTTTATTATTTATGCTATACATATTGTATGATAAAATTATGTAAAAACTGGTATAACTTACTTTCTGATGAGTTCAATAAACCATATTTCCAAAAGTTAATGCAAACACTAACTGATGAATATTCAAAATATACAATTTATCCAACAATGGAGAATATTTTTTCTGCACTTAATTATGTAAAGTACGATGATGTTAAGGTTGTAATTATTGGTCAAGACCCATACCATGAACCAAATCAAGCAATGGGAATGAGTTTCTCTGTGCCAAAAGATGAAAAAATACCACCTTCGCTTGTTAATATTTTTAAAGAAATAGAAAGCGATTTGAATATAAAATGTGAACAAAACGGTGATTTATCTCGTTGGGCAAAACAAGGAGTTTTATTACTTAACAGCGTGCTGACAGTGAGAAGAGGACAAGCAAATTCACATAAAAATATTGGGTGGATTGAATTTACATCAAGTATAATAAAAAAACTTAATGAAAGACAAAAACCAGTAATTTTTGTGCTGTGGGGTGGCAATGCAAAATCTCTTAAACCATTAATAACAAACAAATGGCATTATATTTTGGAATCTGCACATCCAAGTCCACTTTCAGCATATAACGGATTTTTTGGGTGTAAGCATTTTTCAAAAATTAATCAAATTTTAACAAGTTTAAATGAAACTCCAATAGATTGGCACTAAAAAAATATGCAAGGTATTAGCCTTGCATTTTTTCATAAAAAAACTGTGCGACTGAGTCGATAAGCAACACATATATAACTCTATAGATTTTTCACTCCACCAAAGCAACCTTACATCACTTAGCACACAAGTTTAATGTTGCTACCGTCAGGTCCTCACATGGTTCGCAAGTGGTCTAATGCATAAGACCTTGATTTCAACATGAAAAATAAACAAAATATATATATGCGTGCAAACCTTGTCAGTTGGTCAACTCTACATATAGTGGATTGTAGATACAAGGAACCACTAACTCCCCGTTTAGCACAGCAAAAGTATTATAAACAATAAAAAAATAAAAATCAACAATATATTTGCATTTTTTTAAGTTATTTAATACAATAATAAAAAGGGGAAACGATGGAACAAGATAAAACTAATGCAACCAGATTTATTGATGCTTATAACAAAATAGATTATGCACTAAGGGTTCAAAATAACTTTAAACGCAGTATGAGTTTTTCGGATATGATACGAAGGGCTGTTGTTGTAAACCATATTGTAAGAAAATATGAAGATGATTTGATTGACTTTGGCAGACTTCGTAATGCCATTATTCACAAATCAAACGACAAATTTATTATTGCAGAACCACATATTGATGTTGTTGAAAAAATAGAAAAAATAGCAAGACTTGTGGCAACCCCGCCAAAAGTTATTGAAACAAATTGTGTTCATGATGTTTTTACTGTTGCTTATGATGTAAAAGTTATGAATGTAATTGAAATTATGGCACAAACATCATATTCAAACATTCCTGTGTTTAAAGATGGAGTGTTGATTGGTGTTGCAAACGGTCAAAAAATAATAAATCAATTTGGACTTTTTGTTGCACAAGGAGGCAGTTCTGCTGACTTTTTGGAGAACAAAACTATTGGTGAAATTGTTGAAACTGAAACAGAACAGCAATATTACCATGTTGCATCAGTGGATATTTCTATTGAAGAAATTATGAATATGTTTTTCACAAACCGTAAACTTTTGTGTGTTATATTAACAAAATATGGCAAAATGGGTGAAACTCCAATTGGCATTATTACAACAAGAGATTATATGGAATTAAATAAAATTATTGAAAACTATTAAAATATCAAAAAAGGAAAAAGAATGAAAAAAGTTATAAAAAGTATTTTATGTATAATGATTTGTTTATTGAGTTGCTTTTGCTTGGTGGCTTGTGGTGACAACAATACTCCACCACAAGGAAACATAAGAGATGATTCTAAATGGTTTAGCCAAGAAGAATTAGAACTAAAAGGGTTAAAAGATTTGCCACAACCAACTGGATGTAATGGTGAAATAAGTTCAAGTATTACTTGGTTTAATAATGGGTATTCATTTCATCAAGAATGTCCAAGTGAAGATGTTTTAACTCAAAATGCAAATTCATATTTTGATTATTTTAATTCAAAATATGCATCAAATTTTGGAATAACAAAGTTGAAAGCCATATCATCTGATTATTCAGAAACATGGTATAAAATTAAAACAAATATAACTTTACAAGATTGCTATGGCACAAATCCAAGCAAGTTATATCAATGGTATTATATAATTGATACAACAGTTGATGCAGATGGGAATTTTGGTAAAGATGCGGTATATACATTTGAAATTAGATATGAATTTGATACAAACAAAAATACATATTTGTTCAAAATGTTTATAGAAAATGCTTCAACCAACAGATATGGAAATATGCAATTTTATTATTCAAAATAAGGTAGTTTTGGTAGAAGAAATTTTTTGTAAGTATGTTATTAACTTGAAATGTTTATTTAAAAAATATATGAGATTTCTCCTTTGTCCGTCAAAGTGGGCAAAGGGTTAAGGTTGCGATAAATAATATAAATTAACTACAATAACAATATTATAAGACAAAATAACTAAAAAAGAACCCCAAGGGTGAGGTTCGGTTGGTATTTGAACAAAGATATATAGGACAAAAAACACAAAATTAACTGCAATAACAATATTAGAAGATAAAATAACTAAAAAAGAACCCCAAGAGCGAGGCTCGGTTGGTATTTGCACGCAGGAGCTTGCTGATGCAAGTAACTGTGTGAAAATTGCCAAACAGATACAATGCTATTGGGGTTATTTTTTAGTTATTTTTGCATTTGCAATAATAACTTCCACTATGTTGAGTAGCAGGAAATCTTTGACCTTTTTCAAGATAAACACTGCCACCACAATGACATTCACTGTCATAGCAATCGTAATTTCCTGATTCTGGCGCTTGTTCACCTGGTTTGTATTTTTCCATTTTTAACCTCCAAGTCTATTGTGTGGAGAAAAAATAGAAATATACAAAAATTTTATAAGGAGATATTTTCAATTAAGTCTTCAAAGGTTACATTAAGAATTTTTGTC
>CALDLU010000264.1:0-6899 GCA_937915245.1 uncultured Clostridia bacterium
AATTATCTGTGCCTATTTCAATACAATATGGCATATTTTGATTTGTAACTTGGTACCCAACTATTTCCGAAACAATTTCATAAAAGTCTATTTCTTCTTCAGTATTTTTGTTTTCTTGTGTGCAACCATAAGCAAAAAAAGAAAATGAAATAATTAATAAGCAATATGCCAAAAACTTAACTATCTTTTTCACAATTTTCCCTCCTTTTTGATTATTTTATAGGATTTTATCCTATATGTCAAGTATAAAATAGTAATAATTCCTATAATCTAATAATCAAGGATTATATATGGAAAATAAAAATATTAGAAAAATTGTTGGTGAAAATTTAAAATATGCAAGAAAAGCAAAAGGAATAACCCAAAAAGAGATAGCACAAGAACTCAAAAAATATCAATCAGACTATAGCGAGTATGAAACTGGAACGATTGAATTAGACTATGAGAAAATTGTTTTTTTATGTAAACGATTTGATATAACACCAAACGAATTATTTGATTTTGAATAATTATCAATTATCATCTTATGATACAAAAAATCCCAAGGTTTATTCTTGGGATTTTTATTTAATTTATTACACAACTCTTGTTAATTCTACTGATGCAGATTCTGTAGCATTGGCTTACAATGTAACAGAAATTTTTAGTGGTTCACTACTTGGTGCAACAAAACTATAAACAAAAGAAAGTTTTGTATTTGATATTCTTTGTACATTTGTTATTTGCATATTTATATTTGTACATCTTGAACGTTTAGTGTGATATAACTTGCACTGATTGTTCCTAAAAATTCACAACCACGAGCAGTTAATACTACTGTTCCACTTTTCATATTGTCATGACTTCCACTTGTGCCACCTGTATGAATAACTCCTGATTTTTGCACTGTGAAAACTTCATGTGAATTATATCCGTTTTTAACAACTCTTGAACTTATTATAATTTCACCAATGTTTTCGGCATTATCATCAAGATTTGCTGTAACATTGCCTGTAAGCATAACTTTGATTGTTGTTTTGTTTATAAATTCAACACTCTTTACTGTTTTCCCAACAACTGCACGAGCAAGTTTTACATCTTATGTTGAGATTTTGCTATCAAACTCGGAAGCATCTTCATTATCTTTTTCAAATGTGATTTCCAAAGTGTTTGTTCCGTTTGAATATACTTCACCAGTCATTGTAAGATTAAATACATCTCCACTACTACCACAACCAGCAAGTGGCAACACTGAACAAGTAATTACTGCAAGCAATAACACAAAAATTTTACAAAATTTTTTCATTAATTTTTCTCCTTGCTTTTTGCTTTTGGTACTTTATAACTTTGCTGGTTAATTGTCAAGATATTTATTTGTATATTTTTTTGAGTTTTTATGCAAAGCATAAATCATACAAATTAATTCGATTTATCCCAATTTTTAATAAATTTTAGCCAAATCCTTTTGCCATGCATAAGCACTTTCTCCCTGTGTTTTTTATGCGAGTTTTCTCTCTCCACATTGTTTTTTACATGGTGGAGATTATGTAAATTCTCGCTTCGCTCAATTTACAAAATGCCCTGCATTTTGCAAACCCAAGCACTTCACCTTGTAGTTTTTTTAATAAATTAAAATTATATCTCCACGAGATTACCACAATCCTTTTTCCTTGTGTTTTTTATGCAAGCTTTTTCTTTCGCTTCGCTCCATCTAATATCTCCACGAGATTATCTTTCAAAAATATAAAATTTTTGAAATGTAATCCCTGTCGGGATTCCCACAATCCTTTTTCCTTGTGTTTTTTATGCAAGCATAAAAAAACACAAGTCAAAAGACTTGTGTTTAATCTCTGGTGGAGATTATCGGAATCGAACCGATGACCTCCTGCTTGCAAGGCAGGCGCTCTAGCCAGCTGAGCTAAACCCCCAAATGCCTAATCATAATAACATTATAGGCATTTATTGTCAACAACTTTTTTTTAATTTTCCAAAAAATATTTCATTTTTTACTTTAATTCAACAACGGAATGTGCTGTTAAATCAAGGTCAGCAACTTCGCCATCATTTAGAACTTGATAATAAGCATGTGCGCCAATCATTGCACCATTATCCGTGCAAAGTTTTAAACTTGGAGAATACATCTTTACTCCAATTTTATTACACTCATTTTCAAGCACTTGATGAAGTTTTGTATTTGCTCCAACCCCACCAGCAACAACAATTTTGTCTTGTTTAAATTCTTTTACTGCTTTTATTGTTTTTGAGACTAATTCATCAACAACACATTTTTGAAAACTTGCAGAAATATCTGCAACATTAATATCTTCACCTTTTTGTTGTTTGTTATGAACATAATTTATAACAGCAGTCTTTATTCCACTAAAACTAAAATTATATGTGTTTGCCAAAATATTTTTATGTGCAAAAACTATATCATCTTTGCCATTCTCTGCCATTTTATTTATTTTTGGACCACCTGGATACCCAAGTCCAATTACTCTTGCAACTTTATCAAAAGCTTCACCTATTGCATCATCAACTGTTGTTCCAACAAGTTCAAGGTCTGTGTGATTTGGAACATTTACTATTGCAGTATGTCCACCACTAACTATCAAACATAAAAATGGTGGCTCAAGTTCTTTATAGGTTAAGTAATTTGCTGCAATATGCCCTTTTATATGACTAACGGCAACAAGTGGTTTGTCAAGCATATATGCCAAACCTTTTGCAAAACTTACTCCAACAAGCAATGCTCCCAACAGTCCTGCACCATATGTTACAGCAATTAAATCAATATCATCAAATGTGCAATTTGCATCTTTTAATGCTTGTTTACAAACATTTGAAATTGCTGTTATATGATTTCTTGATGCGACTTCTGGAACAACTCCACCAAAACGAGTGTGAATGTCGATTTGTGTTGCAATAACATTTGATAACACATTTCTTCCATTTTCCACAACTGCAATGCTTGTTTCATCACAACTTGATTCTATGGAAAGAATTTTTACACTTTTTTTGTTCCTTAATTCATTTAATTTCTCTTCACTTAATTTCATATTTTTATCCTTAATTACTTTTTACCAAATAGTCATTGATAAATGGTTGAATATTCCCATTCATAACGCCTTGAATGTCCGCTGTTTCATAATTTGTTCTATGGTCTTTTACCATTGTGTATGGACAAAATACATAACTACGGATTTGACTTCCCCATTCAATCTTTTTTATCTCACCTTTGATTTGGTTAAGTTTTTTCATTTCATCTTCTTCTTGTTTCTCAGCAAGTTTGCTATATAACATTTTCATTGCCGTTTCACGATTTTGAATTTGGCTTCGTTCGGTTTGACAAGAAACAACAAAACCCGTTGGAATATGTGTTATTCTTACGGCACTATCAGTTTTATTAATATGTTGACCACCTGCACCACTTGAACGATATGTGTCAACTCTTAAATCTTCTGGCTTTATTTCAATTTCTGGCAATTTTTCAATTTCTGGCATAACTTCCACACTTGCAAAACTTGTGTGTCTTCTTGCATTTGCATCAAAAGGTGAAATTCTAACTAATCTATGAACACCTTTTTCGCATTTTAAATATCCATACGCATCTTCACCACAAACCATAAAAGTTATACTCTTAAACCCTGCACCATCACCATCTAAGCTATCTAACACTTTTACAGAATATCCACGCTTTTCTGCATACATTTGGTACATTCTAAAAAGCATTTCTGTCCAATCTTGTGCTTCAGTTCCACCTGCACCAGCGTGCAAAGTAAGAATTGCATTATTTGCATCATATTTACCTTTTAGTAATGTTTCAATTTTAAAATCATCAAGTTCAATCTCAAGATTTTTTAGTTTTTCTTCAAGGTCATTTTCGAGTTGTTGGTCTGCTTCCATTTCAAGAAGTTCACAAATAGACTCACAATCATCAATCTCGCTTTCGCATTTTGTTATTCTTTCAAGTTTTGCTTCCTTGATTTTTACTTCTTGTCCAACTCTTTTACTATTTTCCAAATCGTTATAAAAATCTGGCTTCTCTTGTTCTTTTCTTAAATCTTCTAATTCTTGTTTTAACTTATCTAAGTCAAAGACACTCCTTTATCATTTTTAATGTATCTTTAAGTTTTTCAATTTGTTCTTTAACGCTTTCAAGTATTACCATAATTATCTCCTTTTATATTCTAACACTACATATATATTTTTGCAAGTTATGAAAAAACAAAAGTCAGTTATTTTCACAAATTTTGTCATATATAGTCAAAAGCAAAATATATTTATTATATGGAAAATAAATTTATGAAAGAAAGTATTGTTACAATAGAAAATCAAAACATAATGACAATAACTGGAGTGGAAAAGGTTGTATCATTTTCACCAAATCAAGTAATATTGTTTACAATGGGCAATGAGATGCAAATATTAGGAAAAGATTTACAAACAACAAAACTCGATGAAGAAAAAAGTGAACTTAATGTTAATGGTTTAATACTTTCTATAAAATGGACACAAAAAAAAGAAAAATTACCTTTAATAAAAAGGATATTTAAGTGATTATTTTTGAAACATTAAATGAGCCAAAAATATTTTTATTTTTAATTATTTTTGGCTTTTTGTGTGGATTTTTATTTGATATTTGCTATTTAATTACTTTTTTATGCAATGAAAATAAAATAGTTAAAAATATTTTACAATTTTTTGCAACAATAATTTGTTTTTTTATTGTTTTTTTAATTAATTTAAAATTAAATTATGGTGTATTTAGGGTTTATATTCTTATATCTTTTTTCTTTGCCATATTTTTGGAAAGAATTACACTTGGAAAACTATTTGCAAAAACAAGAAATTGGTGCTATACTCATTTTAAGAAATTGGTAAATTTCGCAAAAGAGAAGTTAAATGGAAAACGAAAAGAAAAAATTAAAAACAATGATAATTAGTATGAGTGTTGTTCTTTGCATGTTTGTTCTTGCAGGAATTGTACTTACTTTTGTGTTGAAATCAAAACAAGGTGATTTGAGTACATTAAATAGACAAAACTATGACTTAATTCAAGACTATAACGAAGCAAAAGAAAAAGATGAATACTATTCTTCTGATGATTATAATGATGATTATTTTGAAAGAGAAGAAGGCTACGGTAAAGATGGAGATAAAAAAATTGATATAGTTGATGAAGATAACAATAATAACTAAAAAAGACTGGGTGTAATTCACCTAGCCTTTTTTGTTAACAAGTTTGTTCCATTTCTGTTTTTTTACAATTATTTTGAGTTGTTGTTTGTTTTTCAAATATATTAAATTCTGGATATCTTTCACAGAATCTTTTTAGATTGTCATACGAAAAGCGAGACAATTTGTTTTTGATAAAGAATTTTTCTTCTTTTGTCTTATTATTTTTTAAAATGTATTTTACCCTTGAATATGCTTCTTCCTTTGTAAAGTTATTCTTTTTTAGCACAGCAAGAATCATTGTTACTAGTTGACCAATTTCTATTGGTTTACTTTGAGATTTTAAACAATTAAAGCATAACTCGTGGTCATCCAAAATATCTTTCCTTACTTTTTTATCGATTTCTTTTGACATTTTTATTTCATCGTTAATGTTATACTTCCTTCTCAATTCAATGCAATTGTTTATCATATGATTCAAAAGACTTTTGTTTGGTCTTGCATCTTCATCCACTACCGAACTAGGCATATCAGTTATATAGTTATAACTTAATTTTGCGCTTGAATCTAACACATTCATTAATTGTGCAATTCCTCGTTTTTCTGTCATATCATCAGTTTTTAGTTCATAAAATGAATATTTTAACATATCAAGAGGTACCAAAAATGAAGCCAATGCAAACTTATTAGATTCATTTTTTCTTTTTGTGTCGGAAGTTGGATCAATATAATAATATCCATTCAAATTATATTTTTCATCTTTAAGGTAAACAATTGCTGTCATATGACTATAGTCTATGTTATTTCCATTTACCATTAGACAATTCTCAAACATTACAACATTGTTTTTATCAATTCTTGCCATTATTTCTTTTAGTAACTCAACATATCCAACGCAAACAATTTTATCAGAATTTAGTATTGAATATATTGCTCTTGAAATATTCTTGTTCTCATCATCACTTTCTTTTTGATATGGTATACTTGTGATATCAAAATATGCCATAAGCAATTGCTCTGCTGGTGATAAATCTAACTTTTTAATTTTGTCAGCAATATCATCCAATTTTTGATTTGCTTTTATTATGTCATAAACTCCCCAAGTTATATCGGCATCTTCTATCCCCAAATTAATATAAGGGTATTTTTGTGCTAACTCATATAACCTTTTACAAGTTATATTGCTATCAACATATGCATTTGAACTATGCCTAAATGAAATAATAATATTATCTTTGTTTATCTTCCATTTTAATTTGCGATAAGCATTTTCAATTCTATCTTCAAGACTTTTATTTAAGAAAGGCTCTGAATCGAATTGTAATTCTTTTTCTTCAAATAAATATACAAACTTAATATCAGTTCGCCCCAACTCTTTGCACTTTTCTTTGTAATCTTTTATATTTTTGTCAAAATCATTGTTGACTTCTGCATATATTGCCGGATAATAAAATTTGATTTCTTTTTTCATATTCCCTTCGTTTTTATTTTATCACAAAACAAATATGTGGTCAATACTTGCATTTTTGTACACATATGTAATTAAGGTTATAACAAATAAATATATCAATCATTTGACAAAAAAAATTTGTTATAATATATTGTACTATGATGCAGGTGTAGTTTAGTGGTAAAACAAAAGCTTCCCAAGCTTTGGTCGTGAGTTCGATTCTCATCACTTGCTCCATAGAAAAAACATCGCCCTTTTGATTTGATTTGAAATTATCATTTCAAATCTTCAT
>CALDLU010000265.1:0-7973 GCA_937915245.1 uncultured Clostridia bacterium
AGGCCCTTGCATCTCTCTCTTTTTAATATTGGTCCGTTTTAACCCTACGGGTTTATCAAAAATCACTCTCTTTTTTCTTTGCTAATTTTTCAAAACATTGATAAATCTTCTATTTATGTCTTCTTCACGAGTTAGCGAATGTAATGCCAATCCATTTAAAAATTCTTCATATAAATTGCTGTCAAAAGTATTTAATCTGTTTTTCTTAAAGTAGTCCAGCAAATTCTTATATGTAATCACAAATTCTTTATTATCAGATTTTACACTAGAATAATTTGGCACAAACAAGAATACTAGAATTTGAGCATTTTTTAAACTCTCATTATTGCTTTTTAATTTCTCGGCATAGTCTTTGTATTTATCTAACTGAGTAAACTTTGTCCCATTTTCTTCATATAACCCATTGAGCAATGAGCCAACTTTATTTTCTATTATAATAATATAATCTTGATTATATATCAACAAATCTAATCTACCTTTATGAGTTGTGTCAGTTGTAATTTTTTCTCTCGCAATTTCATAATCTAAATTTGAAACGATATATTCTTTGCCACTTTCAAGTTCACAATCTTTTAATAGGAAGTTTGCAAATGATTTTCTATATTGTTCATTGCTTTTTTCAAGTATATTATAGAACATATTTGTAAAAGCTTGTTCGCTATATTGTTTGCCTATGAAATTCAAGAAACTATCGCTTTTTATATTGGCAATATTTTTAGATAAATCAACTTTTGACAAATCATAATTTTTATAATTTTCTGCGTCTTTTATAAAGTCATACAATTGTTTATTTTGCTTACTATCACACTCACAATATGCACAAGAATGTTGAGGGTTTTCTTTTTCTAACACAATAACTCGACAATTCTTCTCTTGCAATTCTGCAACTCTTTTTTGTTGCATTTCTTTTGTAAATTTCTTATTAAATGCTGGTACAATATATATTTGTTGGCTTACTTTTTTAGTAGTTCCGTCTAAAACATACTCTGGCAATTTTTTCAAATTGCCTTTCTCAACTTTATATGTAAGATGACTTATTTTAGCTTTTGTATCAAAAATAGAACTTTGGTCAAAATCTATATCTTTTAATAATTTATTACCATAACAAATTTTATTTGCCAAATTTTCATTTTCTTGCATGGCTATTTTTTGCACATTTAAAGCAACTGCCAACACTGGATATGCGTATTTTTGTGGAGCACCAATTAAAACTACAACATCTACATTTTGACCTTTTCCATAAGCAGGGTTATACAAGAAACTATCTTCACAGTTGTCTGGTAAATAAAAGTTAATAACTTCGTGTCCTATACTATTTTCGTTGTAAGTCCCAACGAACATTTTACTTAACAATACTTTTGACATAATATTTCTCCTTTTTAAAATTTCAACAAAAATATCAATGCTTAAACTAAATCATATTGCTTAATAATATATTTTTCCAAATTTTCAGCACTTAATTTCTCTTTATAATTTAAGCCTTTTGCAATGTCTTGTAGTTTTCCCAAATCGCCCTTATGTTTCTAACTTTTTTTAACTAGACTTATTTCTTGTAATTTTTCTTTTCCCATAGTCCACAGATAGTGGTCTAACATAACATAATTTTCAATGAATGGATAGCATTTCATAAATGCATCAACAACTTTTTTATAACAAGTATAGTCCGACCAATTTATTTTATCTGAGTAGAAGTGAAGATTTGAATTATAGTGCGAAAGTACCTGCTTAACTATTGAATTATAAATAGGGTATTGTTCTGGGTTATATCTTCTGCAATATTTACTTGCAAAAGAAAGATAATTTATAGTTTTCCCATTTGGTAAATTAACTTTTTTCATCTCGTTGACTAATTCAGTATCGCCATTTTTTAATCTTTCGTTAAGATTATCAATTTGCGTGAGATGTTTAACTAAATCGTCAACATATTTTATGTTTAAACTATATAGTTTATCTAAAACTATGGTTTTAACCAACATATCTTTCACTACTTTATTAGAGTGGTTATAATCTTTGAAAATTATATCTAAAAATAGTTCGTGGTTAAAATCTCCGATAAATTCATTGTCGTATTTATCAAACCATATCTTTATATACTTGTCATATTCTTTTTTTGTTGGTTCTTCTAATTCTACGCCATAGAATGTGTTATTTTTCATAATAAACTCCCTTTAATATCGCATATCTTTTATAACACTAATTGAAACAATGCACTATCAATATTTTTCTTATTGGGTTTAATAAATTTATCTATTTTGGCTTTGTCAAACTTAAATGCAACATTTATTGTTCTTTCGCCATCAATGTTAGTTTGTTGATAGAAATCTTTTAAAGATTTAGCAATAATTTTCCAATCCTTGTCATTTGTTGGAGTTATACTTTTGTCAATATATAATTCATACATTCTTTTAAAATCTTGTTCAATACCCATTTGAAAATTCACTATATCAACAACTTTCATTATTGGTAAATTATATTTTTTGCTTAAATCTGCAAAAATACTATTTTCTATAACATTATCAACCAAATTTTCAAATTTCTTTTCGCTATAAAATGCCTTATCCCCAAACTTTGTTGCCTTATTGAAATAGTTATCATAGGCTGGGCAACAACCCAACACCCCTAATAAAATTTTAGTAATTAAGGTTTGACTTATTTCGCTTTCATCAGTGCGTTTTCTTTGAAAAATACTCTTGGTGTTATAGAAAACTCTATTTTCTCTCAAAGTCTTGTTTATTTCTTTTGAAATATCAAATACTTTATTTACATATTCTTCTTTATTATTTTTTAAAGTATCAATGTTAACATTCCATAGGATAGAGTATTTTTTATTCAAAACGTTTTTTAACACCTTGTCATATATTGAATAATCATATTGAGATAGAAAAGAGTTGCGAAACATACCCCAACTTGCCAAGTAAAAACCTAGTTGCAACCAAGCAAATTCTTTTTCTTTTATGTTAAGATTCTCATAATCTTTGTCAATCATAGTCCTAAAATAGTTATAGCAATTATTCCAAGATTTATCTCTCGTTTCAAACTTGTTTGTTTGATATAATTTTAAAGCATTTTCTGCGTATTCTTTATCTAATAAATTAACCATAATATACTCCTTATAGAATATATTATATCATATAAAACCGATAAAAACAATCAAAACAAAAATAAATGTCGCATATTTCTATACAACATTTATTTTTTAGCATTCCGCCACCTTTTATTCTACTTCTAAATTTTCTCTTTTAAACAAATCATCATTAAAGAACTCTTGCAGAGAAATATCAAAACCATCACAAATCAAAATAATTGTATCAAGTTTAACTGTTTTATATCTCTCATCTATAATTGAACGCAATGTTTCTTCTGGCATTGCAATCTTTTTACATAAAGCATATTGTGTTAAATGGTTTTTTACTAACAAATTTGAAACTCTTAATGCAACTGCCTTTTGTGTTGTCATATAACCACCTTTTATTCTATGTCATTTAAATCATCAAATAATGGGCTATCAAAAAATTCTCTTACACTTACACCTAACCCATAACATATACGAGATATTGTTGCTATCTCGCTTTTCTTACTATGTCCATTTAGTAAACTTGTAATAGTTGAAGTGTTTATATAACAGTTATTTGCGACTTTATTTATAGATAAATTCTTTTGTTGTGCCAATTCTATTATTCTTTGTCTAACTGCTTCTTGTGCTTTCATAAATCTTACTCCTTATCTAAATTTTATCAGTTGTAAGACTTAGTCTGTTATCGCCACAGCAACAATTTAGTTGTCATAGCGACAAGTGTTATACTATAATAATTAACAATAAAGGAGATTTTTATGAGTAAATATTGTAGTTTGTTTGGACATAGTGATTTTTGGTCTAATAGTGATTTGGAATGTAGGATAAAAAGCGAAATAATCAATTGTGTGGAGAATATGGGTATCACAGACTTTCTTCTTGGTGGTTACGGTGGTTTTGATATAACTTGTGCAAGATTTTTAAGAGAACTAAAACCTATATATCCACAAATTAAATCTTATTTAGTCCTTGCTTACCTTGATAAAAAGTTTGATGATATGGATAAAGATTATATCAAAAAGACTTATGATGACTTACTTTTTCCACCTATCGAAAATGTGCCTAAAAAGTTTGCAATTTTAAAGCGAAACGAGTGGATAGTAAACAATAGCGATTACATAATGTTTTATGTGAATCACTCTTGGGGTGGTGCTTGCAAAATGCTAGAATATGCAAATAAAAAGAAAAAAGATTATATAAATTTTGGTACAAAAAAAGAGTTGTAAACTTTTTCACAACTCAATTTCTATGGAGCATAACACTTCAATATTTGTAATAATTCTATTTGGAGCATACTCGTCAAACTTTTTTAAACTATCTTTCAATGTATTTAGCCTTAAAAAGCAAGTATGCTCTTTTTTATCTTCTGAATTTTTAAAAAACTTTATTTCAACATATCTTAAATCTGCTTTCGCTTTAACCTTATTTGCCATAAATCCAACCATTCAACCGTTCTTTTGATTGATACACAAATTATAGCCACTATATTTTTACTTTAAGAGCGGAGTATTATGTTAAAAAATGTTTTGATTTCTCTCACTACTCTTAGTATCTTTCAAATCAAATGCTTGTTCATCACTTTCTTTAAAGCAATTATACACGGGTTTATACTCGAAATATACCCCTTTTCCAGTGATTCCATTTCTATTTTTTAACACACTCAATGTAATTTTTCTTGGGTCGCTTCTTTTCGCTTCTTCAAGGTCGAACCCTTTTTGTCCTATGTTTGTAAATTGTAAAGATAGCAATATATCTGCACCAAACTCAATGCCACCACTTTCTTTAAAAGCAGTCATATCCATTTTATCTTTATAGCTTTGTCTATTAACTGAACTTATTGCTACAATAGGAATAACAAATTCTCTCGCTAATCTTTTTAATTCACTAACATTATAATCAACAATCATTCTTATATCTTGCTTGGTATCAACTGGTGCGATTATTTGAAGATAGTCAATAAACACAACAGGCTTTTTCTTTCTAATTTTTATATGTTGTTCTATAATTTCTCTTATTTGATTAACATTTATAGACTGACATTCTTTTATGAATAAATTGCTTGCAAACTTTGAATATTCTTCTTTACTTGCTTCTATACTTTTTAGTTCATTCTCTCTATAATGTGGATAGTGAAACCCATACAAAATATCATTCATATTTTTGGGAACAAGTCTATCGTTTTTATTTTCAAAAGTTAACCTAGACAATGACTTACACATAAGTTCCAACTCTGGCATTTCAAGAGAAAAGAACAAGACATCTTGTCCGTTTTTTGCAATGTTATCGGCAATTTGTAAAGCAAATGTTGTCTTGCCAGTTGATGACGGAGCACCTAAACAAATAAGACCTGAATATAGTCCACCACACAAAATACTATCCAATGAATTGAAGCCAGTAGAGTAAGGAATAAAGTCTTTTGTGTTTTCTATAAATTGATTTAACTTTTCAAGTTTACTTAAACAACTTTCTTTCTCGTATTCTTTTCTAGCATTTTCCTCATCTTCATTTATTAGATTTTCAGCATTCTCCACAACCCCTTGAATTTCCTTGTTAAACCATTCAAAATCATTAGTTAAACATTCGTTAGGGTCTTTATAGGGTTTAGTATAATCAAATGCGATACACCTTAAATCTCGTGCTTGTAATAGGTGGATAAGGTCTGTTGTGGCAGTTTTACCAGTATCATCATTGTCTAACATTACAATATATACTTTTTCTTTTGGTGGATTGCTTTCAACAAATTTGTTGATTAGTGAAACTCCGCCAAGACCTATCGCATTATAGCCTAAACTTT
Organism: uncultured Clostridia bacterium; assembly: GCA_937915245.1. Lineage (GTDB taxonomy): Bacteria > Bacillota > Clostridia > Christensenellales > UBA1242 > UBA5893. The sequence continues at coordinate 5,868 of CALDLU010000265.1, forward strand.
CACAACTCAAACAATCAAATTCGCCTTCCGTTATAATGCAATAGTTCTTGTCGTTAGATAGTGCAGATTGATTAAAAATTGTACTTTCGCCTTGTTTGAAATGTTGCTTTTTATCTATCGTTCTTGCACTATATGTAAAATTCGTTTTTGGAAAAACTATTGTATTATGTTCTTTATCAAATCCTAGATTAAATCTTTCTATCAATTCTTTATCTATTTTGCGAGATAAAATATAGTTCAGTGCTTGCTTATTTGCAAGCAAATCATTATGCCACTCTTTGTATTTGTCGCTAAAATCTTTTTTAATTTTTTCTTGTTGTTTATTCTTAACTGGTTGTTTTCTTTCTACTATTTGTCTAGGTGCATATAACTCCATTGTCTTAACAAAAGCGTCTGAATTATTTAAATTATAGTCTAAACCAATCAAGCCAAATATGTCATAAGTTTTTTTACAACCAAAACAGTGAACAACATAATTATTCTTATCATAACTCATAGATGGGTTTTTATCTCCGTGTTCTGGGTCTAAACACCTAAAATTCCTATTTATATCAATTCCTTTTCCTATCAAATAACTTTCTATGTATGGTTTTACCATATCTATTTCATTCTGACTATATGTCATCGTTCTAATCTCCTTTAATTTTTTATTTTTATTGATTTAATAGCGAATGGCTCAACTTTTTTATGAGCCAATTCGCTTAAATATTTTATATATTTTAAATATATTGAATTTTCCAACCACTTTAAATTGCTTATTTTACAAGGGTTTTATCATTGGTTCACATAAGAGATAAGTCGCTTTTCATAAACTTTTAATTACTTTTCACAATATTTTTAATAAGTTCACATAAGAGAAAGGCAACTTTTATGCAGTTAATTCATTAAAAATTTCTTTTTTCCAACTCCAAACAACTTTTAAATCTATAAAATCGTAATAGTTCTTAATATCATTTGGTGTTTTTATATTGTGTTCATTATCCAAAAAATACCATTCGATTATGTTGATTGCATTTAAATCTCTAATAAATGGTTTAATTATTCTTTGGGTCATACCACCATTTTTCTTTATATCTACATCATATCTTGGAATAGCAGAGCAATATTCAAGCAATGTGTTGACACTTAAAACATTTTTGTTTTTATTGTTTTTGTTGTTATTGATATTGTAGTGCATAAGCAATTTCATAAACATATCAAAGGTGTTAGGATTGTCCTTTACCTTAACCATAAATATTTCTTTCGGTAGTGGCATAATTGTTTTTACTCTTTTATAAAAGTCTAAAAACTTATCTGTAAACCAAATATAAACTTGATTCATTTTAATAGTTGCCTTTGCACTAAGAATACGAAAATCTACCGAGCCTATTATTTCTTTTTTGTTTTTTGAAAGAATCTTCAACTCAACACTCATATCATATAAAGTAGATATATCATCTTTAAGTTTTGACCTTGCCTTATCGGTTGTTATATTCCTATAAGTCGAATATTCCTTTAAACCTAATGTTAGTGGTTTATCGTAATAGTTTTCAACACCATTTTTACTTAATTTTGATAAAATCATAATTAAAAATAATTTGTTTGAAGCCTTTAATCTATTTCTTTTTGTGAGTTTCAACTTAAAATTTCCTTTGTCATCCACTATAACATAGTTTTTGTCTATGTCTGTTTGACTTGCTGGTCTTCCACCATATTTAATAACATTTGCAACGAAATCACTATCTTGTCTTAATGTAATTGAATTTTCATCTTTGTTCATTTTAATTTCTCCTATAACTTTTAACCTAAATTTGTAAACCTTAAAGGTGTTTACAAAGCCTAAAAATTATTCATACCAATTCATACTAATTATTGAAAAGTTAACAAAAGTTACGAAAGATAATAAAAAAATGCGATTTTAACATCGCAAGAAACGAAAAATATTTAATGTTTTGATATGATATTGAATGCTAAAAAACTTATTTAATAAAGACCATTCAACTCCTAAGCGATAGGTCTGCAGTTCAAATCTGCATAGTCACACCAATTGTAATGAAAAAAGACGGCTTTAATTTGAAGTGAACCCCGTAGGGGTCACTCAAAATAAAAAAGGACTTAGGAAGAAAT
>CALDLU010000266.1:0-7972 GCA_937915245.1 uncultured Clostridia bacterium
AACCGATTCAGTACTTGTAATCGCTGGCGAAATCAAGCAAATTGAGAGTGGTGTATGAAGAATTATAGGTTTGAAATTTCGTCACTAAATAGCGAAAAATGTATAAATTTAATAATTCAAAAATATGAAATATTTGACTTTTCAAAAAATGAAGGAAAAGTTATTTTTTATTGTAAAAATAAAGATAAAAAAAACATTGAAAAAATATTAAAAAAATTAAATCAAAAAATATATAAAAAGAATTATTTTGGTTTTTTATTTCATATAAAAAACATTTTTAGTATTGGAATAATTATTGGTATATTTTTATCTTTAATTTTATGGGGAATATCAACTTTTTTTATAACTGATATTTTGGTTATTGGTAACTATAATTTAACAACAAAAGAAATTTTTGAAGTGCTTGAAAATAATGATATTTACAAGTGGAAACCCAAAAAAGATATAGATACAAAACAATTACAAAATAAAATTGAAAACATAAATCACATAAGTTATGCAAGTGTTATTATTCGTGGCAATGCACTTATTGTTAATGTAAAAGAAGAATTAACAAATAATGAAGTAATCAATATTGGAAATTTTGACCCCATTGTGTCTGTCTATGATGGACAAATTACAAGCGTAAAACTAATTCAAGGTACACTAAAAGTTAAAGTTGGCGACATAATAAAAGTAGGAGATATTTTAGTCGAACCATACATAACAAGTATGTCAGGTGAAAGGGTAAGTGTTGAACCACTTGCTGACATTGTTTGTGATGTTTATGTAACATCTCGTTTAAATGTAAAAGAAAAGCAAATAAAAGTTCAAAGAACAGGTAATGTACAAACTAATTATGAACTCTCTGTTTTCGGTTTGCAACTTTTTAAAAAATATGATGATGTAATTTTTAAGTCATATGAAAAAGAAGAAAAAGAAGTATATGTTTCAAATGTTTTGCTTCCAATAAAAAGAAAAGTAACAATATATTACGAAACAACAGTAATTGAAGAAAATATAAATTTTGAGCAGAATAAGCAAACTTTTATTGAACAATGTAAGCAAATTGCATTGCTAAATTTAACAAATTATGACATAATTAGAAATGAAAGTTATTCGATATATAAAATTGATGATACTTACACAATTTCATATACACTAACTTTGAATAAAAAAATTTGTTAGAAGGAACATATGATAGTAAATTTTAATAACTTTGGAGATAAAAATTTAAAACAAAAAATAACAGAAATTTATGAAATAGCATTAAAAGAAACACACAACAAAAATAATATTGTAATTGATGTTACCATTGTTGGAAGAAACACAATAAGAGAACTTAACAAAGAACACAGAAATGTTGACAGGGTTACCGATGTTTTGAGTTTCCCTTTGCTTGAAAATGAAGAACTAAAAAGCGATTTAATGCACAATGAGAATATTCAAACCGAACTTGGAGATATTGTTATTTGTAAGTCAAGGGCAATAGAACAAGCAAAAGAATATGGCCATAGTTTGGAAAGAGAACTTTGCTTTTTGGCATTGCATGGTTTTTTGCATGTTTTGGGTTATGACCATATGCAAAAAGAAGATGAAATGATAATGTTCCCACTTCAAGATAAAATACTAAACAAAGCACATATGGAGAGAAAATGAAATATAAATTTGGATATATAGCAATACTTGGCAGACCAAATGCAGGAAAAAGCACTTTGGTTAATAATTTGGTTGGAGAAAAAGTTGCAATAGTTTCTCCAAAACCACAAACGACAAGAAATAACATTTTGGGTATTTTAACAAAAGAAAATTATCAACTTGTACTTATAGATACCCCAGGAATTCATAAATCAAAAAATGCACTTGATAAATATATGATGAAAAATGTTCGCTCGGCACAAAGTGGAGCAAGCGTGAATGTTTATCTTATTGATTCAACAAAAGCAATTTCGGAACAAGAATTAGATTATATAAAAAACTTAAAGGCAAAAGAAGAAACGCCACTTATTGTCGCAATAAGCAAAGTAGACTTAATAAAACAACTCGATATTTTGCCAATCATTGACAAACTGTCAAAAATAAAGGAAATTGATGAAATCGTGCCAATTTCAAGCATAAAAGGCAAAAATACAAAAGAACTTTTGGACACAATACTAAAATACTTGCCAGAAAGTGATGTAAAAAACTTTGAATATGATGAAGATTACTATACAAACAAGTCATTGCGTTTTATTGCAAGTGAAACAATAAGAGAAAAAGCCCTTTACTTTTTGCAGGACGAGATTCCACATGGAATAAGTGTTGATATTGTAAACTTTGAAGAAAAGGAACGAATTGTTGTTATTGATGCAGATATTATTTGTGAAAAAGAAAGTCATAAGTCAATAATTATAGGCAAAAAAGGTTCAATGCTAAAAAACATTGGAGAAAAGGCAAGAGTTGAGCTAGAAAATTTAACAGGCAAAAAAGTGCTTTTAAAACTTTTTGTAAAAACAAAAAAGAATTGGAGAGAAAATACAAATTTACTTACTGAATTTGGATACAAACCAGATGAAGAATAATTTTAAATTTAGTAAATTTTTCTTTGAATTTTGCATATAATATAGTAAACTGATAATGTAAGATGAAATCTTAAAAAACAAAAGGAGCAGAGTATGGATAATTTTGTTAGTGAAAATGCAGAAAAAGTGTGGAACATTTTTACAAAAACAGGTAGCATTTCTGCTTATTTGTTATATAGTGCAATTCAACATGGCAAATATCAAGATTTAGTGCTTGATGACACACAAGATAAAGACGGTGGAATGGAGTTATAAGTTGGAAACAATAAAACAAAAAGGCATTGTGCTTGGTTCTATTGATTATAAGGAAAAGGACAAGCTTGTAACATTATTCACACTTGAAAATGGAATAATTACTTGTGTGTTAAAGTCAGTAAAAAGTGAAAAAGCAAAACTAAAATTCGCCAAAGAACCATTTTGTTTTGGTGAATTTTTAATATCAATTCCATCAAAAATAATAACAAGTGTTGAAGTTGAAGATAGTTTTTTTGAACTGACAAAAAATATCGACAAGTTATATATTGCTTGTGCTATTTTAGATGCTGTAAAAACAGTTTTGCCACAAGGCGAAAAAAATCCTGCAATGTTTGTTGAAACATTAAAAGCAATAGGTTCAATTTGCTATGATGATGTTAATGATAAGTATGTTTTAACAAAGTTCTTATTAGATATTTTTGATGCTGTGGGATACAAACTTGCACTTAATAAATGCTCTGTTTGTGGTCAAGATTTTGGCACAAAAAGATATATAAATTTAGATTTTGGAGAAATTGTTTGTTCTGGTTGCAAAACAGCAAACTGTATGGAAATATCTCCAAGATGCCACAAAACATTTAAAATTTTGTTTGATACACCATATGATAAATTATCAACATTAAAACTATCAAAATTTAGTGAAGATGAAGCACTTAATGTACTAAATCTCAATTTTGAACATAGATTTGGGAAAAAATTAGTTATTGTAATTTGATAAAAAATATTTAGCAACTATTTTCATTTAGTTGCTAATTTTTTTTTGTTATTGTAAACTAGTTAAGTATTTTTATATAGGAGGAAACACATGGCAAAAAAATACGTTTATTTGTTTACCGAAGGTAACGCAAAAATGCGTGAACTTTTGGGTGGTAAGGGCGCAAACCTTGCTGAAATGACAAACCTAGGACTTCCAGTTCCACAAGGCTTTACAATCTCAACAGAAGCTTGTACACAGTACTATGAAGATGGTCGTCAAATTAATCCTGAAATTCAAGCAGAAATTATGGAATATATTACAAAAATGGAAAAAATCACTGGCAAAAAATTTGGTGATGAAGAAAATCCACTTTTAGTTTCTGTTCGTAGTGGTGCAAGAGCATCAATGCCAGGAATGATGGATACAATTTTGAACCTTGGACTTAACGAAAAGGTTGTTGAAGTTATTGCAAAAAAATCTGGTAATCCAAGATGGGCTTGGGACTGCTATCGTAGATTCATTCAAATGTACAGCGATGTAGTTATGGAAGTTGGTAAAAAGTATTTTGAACAACTTATTGATGAATTAAAAGAAAGAAAGGGCGTAACACTTGATATTGACCTTACTGCAGAAGACTTAAAAGAACTTGCTGGCAAGTTTAAAGCAGAATACAAGGCAAAAATAGGTCAAGATTTCCCAGATGATCCAAAAGAACAATTATTTGGAGCAATCAAAGCCGTATTTAGATCATGGGATAACCCAAGAGCAAATTACTATCGTATGCAAAATGATATTCCATACTCATGGGGTACAGCAGTTAATGTTCAAATGATGGTATTTGGTAACATGGGTGAAACATCTGGAACAGGTGTTGCATTTACTCGTGACCCTGCAACAGGTGAAAAGAAACTTATGGGTGAATTCTTAATGAATGCTCAAGGTGAAGATGTTGTTGCTGGTGTAAGAACTCCAATGCCAATATCAAAAATGGCAGAAATTATGCCACATGTTTATGAACAATTCCAAGAAATTTGCAAAACATTGGAAAATCACTACCATGATATGCAAGATATGGAATTTACTATTGAAGACAAAAAGTTATATATGCTTCAAACTCGTAATGGTAAAAGAACTGCAAAAGCTGCAATCAAAATTGCTTGTGATTTAGTTGATGAAGGTATGATTACAGAACAAGATGCAATTATGCAAATTGACCCAAAATCTCTTGATTCACTTCTTCACCCACAATTTGATACAAAAGCATTAAAATCTGCTCAACCAATCGCACAAGCACTCGCTGCATCTCCAGGTGCTGCCTGTGGTAAGATTGTATTTACTGCAGAAGATGCTGTAAAACATGGCAAAAACAAAGAAAAGGTTGTTCTTGTTCGTTTGGAAACATCTCCAGAAGATATTGAAGGTATGCACTATGCACAAGGTGTACTCACTGTTCGTGGTGGTATGACATCTCACGCAGCCGTTGTTGCTCGTGGTATGGGAACTTGTTGTGTATCTGGTTGTGGAGATATTAAGATGGACGAAGAAAACAAACGCTTCACTCTTAATGGAAAAACTTATCATGAAGGAGATGAAATCTCTCTTGATGGTTCAACAGGTAAAATTTATGATGGAATAATCGCAACTGTTCCAGCAAATACAAATGATGGTGAATTTGGTAGAATTATGGCATGGGCTAACAAGTATAAAGCACTTTCAGTTAGAACAAATGCAGATACTCCAAAAGACGCTCATCAAGCATTTATGTTTGGGGCAGAAGGTATAGGACTTTGCAGAACAGAGCATATGTTCTTTGAACCAGACCGTATTGCTGCAATTCGTGAAATGATTTGTGCTGATACATTGGAACAAAGAGAAAATGCACTTGCAAAACTTGAACCAATGCAACAGGGCGACTTTGAAAAACTTTATGAAGAAGCAAAAGGTCTTCCAGTAAACATTCGTTTCTTAGACCCACCACTTCATGAATTTGTTCCAACAGAAGAATCTGATATAAAACTTCTTGCGGATTCTCAAGGAAAAACTGTTGAAGAAGTAAAACAAATTATTGCTTCACTTCATGAATTTAACCCAATGATGGGACATCGTGGTTGCAGACTTGCTGTAACATTCCCAGAAATTGCAAAAATGCAAACAACAGCAGTTATCAAAGCTGCCATTGCAGTAACAAAACGCCACCCAGAATTTAAGACAGAACCTGAAATTATGATTCCACTTGTTGGCGAAGTAAAAGAACTTGCTTTTGTTAAGAAAATAGTAACAGAAACAGCTGATGCTTTAATCAAAGAATCAGGTCTTAATATGGAATACAAAGTTGGTACAATGATTGAAATCCCAAGAGCTGCACTTCTTGCTGATGAAATTGCAAAAGAAGCTGAATATTTCTCATTTGGAACAAACGATTTAACACAAATGACATTTGGTTTCTCTCGTGATGATGCAGGTAAATTCTTAAAATCATACTATGAACACAAAATTTATGAATTTGACCCATTTGCAAAACTTGATACACATGGTGTAGGTAAGTTAATTGAAAATGCAACAAGACTTGGAAAACAAACTCGTCCAAATATGGAACTTGGAATTTGTGGAGAACATGGTGGAGACCCATCATCAATCGAATTCTGCCATAATACAGGACTCACATATGTTTCTTGTTCACCATTTAGAGTACCAATCGCAAGATTAGCTGCTGCACAAGCAAACATTAAAAACCCTAGAAAATAATAAAAATAAAAAAATAGCACCGAAATCTTTTCGGGCTATTTTTTTATTTAAAAATACTAACATTATTTATTTGCGAGCATCACACACACAGTCATTTAGGAAACTAAACCCCTGCGTATGCGAACTCATCGAGCCTTGTTCTTGGGGTTCTTTTTTTATTTTTTAATATTGTTAATGAAAATTTGTAAACATAAATATTTTATGTTATATTATGTTCAAAGAGGTGAATTATACTATGAAAATTGAACTTAAGTTCATGAACAATAATATTAATAAGCAAGATATAATAAATGATATGATTAAGGTTTCTCAAAAATTAAATAGGAATGATTTAACATTTAAAGATTATAAAAATAATGGTGGAATTTATAGTGATGGCCCAATTTCTAGATTGTTTGGGACTTGGAATATTGCTTTAATAGAAAGTGGTTTATCTCTTAGTCATGTAAATTACTATTCCGACGAAGAATTATTTGAAAACTTAGAGAACCTTTGGATTAGATTAGGGAAACAACCTTCAAGAAGAGATTGCACAAAAGAAAATGGGAGTAAAATGACATATCAACCATATGTTAGGAGATTTGGCTCATGGACTAATGCTTTGTTGCAATTTGCCAATCATATTAATTTTGAACTACCAAATCAAAATACTAAATTAAATTTTGATAAAAAACATAAAACAGGCAGGGATATTAATATTAGATTAAGATATAAAGTAATGAAAAGAGATAATTTTAAATGTAGTATATGCGGAAGGTCTCCATCAACTACGCCAAATTTGGAACTACATGTAGACCATATAAAACCATATTCAAAAGGTGGAGAAACTATTCTTGAAAATTTACAAACATTATGTAATGATTGTAATTTAGGGAAGAGTAATTTGGAATAAATAATATAAAAAACGAACCAGATGAAATGGCTCGTTTTTATATATTTTGAGTCCCAATTTATAAATATTATAATTTGCACTTACAACAATGTTTGGTATTTTCTACAAGTCATTCCAATAAATATGCAATTCCATAATGATGTAATTTTTTATGAAAAGTGAAAAAAGAAAAAATCTTCAATATTTTTTATTTGTTGACATACTGTTGTCAAGTTTTGAATGATATAAATAGAACATATGTTCAATTATGAGAACAAAAAACGGGAAAATTTTGATAATTTTTGTAATTTTTTGTCGATATTTGTAAAAAAGTATCATATTTTGTAAAAAATGTCATACTAAATTGACTTTGCCCCGAAGTCTATTACATAATTGGATGTATCAAAGGGAGAATAATATGGAAAATAATAATAATTGGAGCAAAACAATACTAAGTGTATACAAATTTTTGCCACGAGTTACTTATGCGTTTGATAAACTTGTAAAATCAAGGGCATACAACTCATTTGCAACAAGTGCATATAACTTGGGATTTAATGACATTATGAATGTTGCCAATTCAATTATAAACTTAACTCAAAGAAAAAACAATTTAATTAATATAAAAGTTATTTCAGATAAAGCATTAAAAAGTATTGATAAAACAAGTGCAAAGATTTTAATTTTTAAATATTTTAATAACAAAAAGTCAGCAGAAATAGCCAAAATTTTAAATATTTGTAATAGAACTTATTTTAGAAAACTAAATGTTGCTTTAACTCACTTTACATATGCACTTACAAAACTTGGATATAATTCATACAAGTTACAACAAATGTTAAAGTGTGAAAAGTGGATTATGTC
>CALDLU010000267.1:0-6197 GCA_937915245.1 uncultured Clostridia bacterium
TACTCTTATTAATGATTTACTTTTGCCTATAATAAATCCATTTATGTCTTACGGAAAAATAGTTATGCTTGTTTTTGTTGCATTAGTAATAGCATATAGCATATTTATATTAATATGTTCTACAAGATATATTAAGTATTTTAATGCAACAAATTCAGTTTATAACAAAAAGCGCACTTTGCTTATTGTTAATTTAGTATTTTTTATAATTACTTTTGGAATTTTCTGTTATTTACTTATTTCAAGCATTTTGGCTAATAATTTTGTTAATAATATCATTTACAATGTTTGTCTTATTGTGACACTTATAACTCATATTATTGCTATAATCTTTGCAATTATTGGACTAAAAAAATACCCAAAGACTTATGAGGAACCTGTTATGGAAAAACCAATTCAAGAAAATCAAGAAATAAATGATGAATCATCTGTAATGCTTAATAGCGATATAAATCAAGATACTCCACCACAAACAAAGCAAACTAAATCAAAACAAAACCCAATTCAAGCACCAAGTATTCAACCTATTTACACAGCAGGTCTTGACGGAGAAACAGAAGATAAAATTGAAAAAGAATTGAGAGAAGCAAGCAGTGCCGAACAATCAAAAGAGATTAAAAAACCTGAAAAAAATCTGGAAAGTGCCACAACAAAAAAACTTATTGATGCAATCGGTAAACTTGATGAAATGCGTAAAAATGGTGAAATAAGTATGGAAGAATATACCAAACTTAGAACCAAAATGATACAAAAATTCACAAAATAATAAAAAAAGATTAGATTTTTCTAATCTTTTTTTAATTTTTTCCTTTCTATAAACTTTTCTCTGCCATTTTTTGATGGAACATAATATATTCTATCTTTTAACTTATCTGGCAAATATTGTTGTTTTACATATCCACCATAATCGTGTGGATATTTATATTTTGTTTTTGGCCCATTTGTTGATGGGTGATTTTTTAAATGATTTGGAACATTATCATCTCTCACATTTTCGGCATCACTTTTTGCCATATTCATTGCAACAATAACCGAGTTAGATTTTTCTGCTTCACAAGCATAAATAATTGCGTGAGATAGTGGAATAAGACCTTCTGGAACACCCATATTTTGAATTGCTTGCATTGCACAAGTTGCAAGGAGCAAAGCATTACTATCTGCCATACCTATATCTTCGCTTGCGTGAGCAATAAGTCTTCTTGCAATAATAAGTGGGTCGCAACCTGCTAAAATTAACCTTTGTGAATAATAAAGTGCAGCATCAGCATCACTCCCACGAATACTTTTACAAAATGCACTCAATAAATCATAATAGCCGTTTTCATCAATAGACAAAACCTTTTTTTGAATACTTTGTTCTGCCACTGTTTCATCAACAACTATTTCTCGTTTTTCATTAAATGGCGTTGTTTTGACTGCGAGTTCAAGTGAATTTAGTGCCATTCTTAAATCTCCACCACTAGCCCAAGCGAGATGTTTTAATGCACCATCGGTTACTTTTGCATTGTAAGATTTTAGACCTTTTTCACTGATTAGTGCTTTTTTCATTGCATCAATAATATCATTTTCATCAAGTGGTTTAAATTCAAAAACTCTACATCTTGACACAATAGCACGAGTCATTGATGTGTAAGGATTTTCGGTTGTTGAACCAATAAAGATTATGCTTCCGTCTTCTATTGCAGACAGCACACAATCACTTTGAGATTTGCTCCACCTATGACATTCATCAAGCAACAAATATGTTTGTTTTCCAAACAATGTTTTGTTTTTTCTTGCTTCATCTATGATTGCCTTTGCATCACTTACACCACTTGAAACAGCATTCAATTTTTTAAAATTGCCATTTAAAGAATTTGCAATAATATTTGCAAGTGTTGTTTTCCCTGTTCCTGGCGGTCCATAAAAAATGCAACTGCCAACTTCTCCCATTTTTATTGCACGACGAAGAAGCATATTTTCTCCAACAATATGCTTTTGTCCAAAAAAATCATCTAAACTGCTTGGTCGCATTCTTTCTGCAAGTGGTACTCTTTCTTCCATTATGTTATAAGTATATATTAGTTTTTTAATAAAATCAATTCAATAGAAAACATTTTTATCTGTTGAGTTTTTTATACTATTTGATAAGCAAAAAATTGATAGTCATATTAGTGATAAAACCACAAAAATATACATTTGTTGATTTTTTTGCTAAAATATGATATATTAATAATGCCAACTTCTAAATCTAAAAATTTAGGAGGACAATTCAGTTATTATTTACTGAACAAATTTATGGAAACATCAATAAAAAACCAAGCAGAGTAATTGTTGAAATTACTGACAAATGTAACTTCTTATGTAAACATTGCTTTGCCAACAAGCACGACTATGAACTTAAAGTTGATAGTTGGGTAAAAATCTTTAATAATATTTGTAAAAAGGACATTCAAAGTATCACTATAACAGGTGGTGAGCCATTATTATATAAAGGACTTTTTGAACTTTTATCCAAAGTGAAAATAAGAAAAACAATTTTGACTTTGGACACAAATGCTTCATTAATTAATGAAAGCAATATAAAAAAGATTGAAAAGCACTTTAAAAAAATTAGAATATCTTTTTACGGATTGAACAGAAGTTGGCATGCGAATACTCAATCAAACGCATTTGATGAAGAAAGATTTTGGCAAATGTTAAAATTAGTTTCTTCTTCAAAACTAAAAGTACAAGTAAAAATACCTTTATTTGCTAATAATGTTAAAAATTTATATCAAATATTAGACAAATTGAGAGAATTTAACTTGTATCAAATTGTTCTGATTCCAATTATTCCAGAAGGTAAAGCGAAATCTTTATCAGGATTAATTACAGAGAGTCAAGCAAACAAACTTTTAAAGCAATACCCACATAAAACAAGTAATATGAGAGTTTTTAAGTGGTCAAAAGGAAAACATTTCTTAATTCGTTCAAATGGAAATGTTGTATTGCACCCACCAATTAACAAAAATGATTATATACTTGGTAATGTTATGGATAGGGATATAGATGAACTTTGGCAAATAGTTCCAGAAAAATATAAGGAAATAAATGCCAAACTTACTACCGATTTAAGCGAGATGTAGAATAGAATTTGGCAAATATTATTAAAAAAAAGAACAGTTGTTAGGTTTCAACTGTTTTTTTATTTTAACAATACGACTTTGCTAACACAGTTATTTCACTCCTGTTGTAAAAAAGTTGTCTTGCAGTTATTAACTTGAATTTCTTTTGTAAAAATTCAATGTTTTTATTTATTAGTTCCAATGTGTAATTTTTTGGCAATTTAAAAGTCATAATAATAATGCCATTTGGATTAAGTTTATCATAAAATTGACTTGTTAGTTGTATGCTTTTTTGCACATCCATTTTCATATCATTGACAATTATATCAAATTTTTTGTCATTATAATGGAAAAAATACTCCTGAATTGTCATTTTTTTATGTTCGACATTATCAAGTGCCAAAACTTTATTATTCATCTCTGCTGGGTCTATTGCGACCATATTGATACCATTTTCGGCAAGAACTTTTGTCCAACCACCAGGGGCAGAACCAAAATCAACGCCAGTTTTTAAATTTGATGTATTGATTTTAAAAACATCAAGTGCTTCCATCATTTTAAATTCGGCACGACATACAAAATCTTCGTTTTCAGCATAATGTGGAATACCACCCTTGAACTTGCTTAGATTATTTTCAACACTATCAACACCACAGTAAATATCTTGATTATCTATAAAAATGGAAACAACTTGCTCACAATTTTTTACATCTAAAGTAAACCCTTGTCCACAAATTTTTGTTGAAAGTTCTGTTAAAATTTGATTTGTATTCAAATCCAAATTTGTATTATGTCTTAACTGAATACTAAACGATTTTGTTTTATCAAGTTTATTTTTTGCCAAACTTATCACCTTATATTTCCAATTTGAATAATAGGTCAACACTAAATCTACCTTGCAAATATGTCTTACAAAAATGATTGGTTTGTTATTTATAAAATGTGCATATTCTTTTGGGTTCCCATTAGTTTCAGCAAGTCCTATGCCACCATTAAGCCATTTTATCATTTTAAATTTTGGGTCTTTTTGTTCAAATTCTTCTAACATTATTTGGCTAGATAATTCGTCGCAAGTAAAAATAAACTTCATAAAATTCTCCAAGTAGAGTTTAACATTTTATGGTAATTTTTCAAATAGATTTTTTATATTAAATTTTAATTTTCTTTTTATTATATTTATACAATATGAAAATGTTTCAAAAATTAAGCCAAATATCAATCTTTTGTTTGTCGGTTTTGGTATTTTGGTGTATAATTCTTTTAATTACAAAGGAGAAATTATGAATTGGGCTGAGATTTGGGAATCTATCAAAAATTTTTTTACTAACAACTATGTTGGAATAATTAAATTTTTTGCAGTTCTTATTATTGGAATAATTGTTATCAAAATTGTTCTTAACATTATTAAAAGAATAATGAGAAGAACAAAAATGGAAAAAGTTACTCAAAGTTTCTTATATGGCATATTAAAATTTTGTTTGTACTTACTTTTGATTTTAACTTTACTGAGTATATTAGGAATTTCTATTTCTGGAATAATAACAGCGTTAAGCGCTCTTGTCCTTGCAATTGGTATGGCACTTCAGAGCAACATTTCCAACCTTGCGAATGGAATTGTTATTATTTCATCTCATATGTTTAAAAAAGGTGATTATATAAGTGTTGATGGTGTTGAAGGAAGCATATATGATATTAACTTTTTATTCACAACAATAATGACTGCAGACAATAAAAAAATAACAATTCCAAATTCAACAATAGTAAATAATGCAGTAACAAATTTTGGTGCAAACAGCACAAGAAGAGTTAATTTTACTTTTGGTGTTGCATATGAAAGTGATGTTGAAAAAGTAAAGAAAATTATTATTGATGTTATGAAAAGCAACGGCAAAGTTAGATTAGACGAAGAACCATTTTGTAGACTAAAAGAATTAAACAACAATAGTATTGACTTTTTTGCTTACTGCTGGGTAGACAATGAAGATTATTGGGATGTTTACTATTATGTTATGGAAAATGTTTTTAACGAGTTTAAAAGAAACAACATATCTATTCCATACAACCAACTTGAAATTAGAGAAAGAACTGACAACCCAATTATGCCTGTTGAAAATGACGGTTTGCCACAAAGAGTTGAAAAAGAAAGAGTTGAAAAAAAGCATATGTTTGACCTTGAAAATGATGACCTAATGACAATTTTTAAAACCGGCAAAAATAAAAAACCAAAGAAAGATAATTCAAAAACAAAAAAAGTAAAAACAGATTCTGTAAAAGAAAAAGTAAATAAAAAATAGCAAAAAAAATATGCAACCTGTGTTGCATATTTTTTATAGACCATAATTTGAATCTTTTTGTTTGTACATCTTATCCACAAATGCATCCAGATTTTTAAAGAACTCTTGTTGGTCTTGTTTTATTTTTGATAAATTTTCTTTTGCGAAATCCAAGAAATAACTATCCAAACTTGCTTGTTTTGAAATATCCATATTAACATAATCCCTTGCTCTATTAAACAGAAATTGATGTTTGTTTATTTCACTTTTTAAAGTAGTTTCTTGAAATCTCGTCAACAAATTTTGATAAATTAGTTCATTTGGTTTTTTGCCATCACTCATCTTTATTTTGTGATAAACAACAAAACAAAATGCGGAAATATTTAAAAATAGATTCCTCTCTGCAGGTGTATATATTTTTTCAAAGCATGGAACTTTTGTGCCTATAAAAGAAACATTTACACTTTTTTTATTGTTTGCAATCTCAAAATTGATATATTTGCCTATATCGTAAACTTGTTTTAATGTTAACATAATTTTTCTCCTTTTGGTTAGAAAAAGCGAGTTAAACTCGCCCTTTTACATTGATAAGTCGTCATCATTTTTATATTGTTCTTGTATTTGTGTTTTTTGCTTTTTGTTGTTTGAAATCACTGGTTGTTTGCCATATAAGATATATTCTTTATATTCGGCAAGTTCTATTTCTTGTTCCTTTATTAAAGAACTTTTATCTTTTTTTAGTTCTTCAATTTTTGCATTGCAAGTTTCTATATTAAATTGCACATCTTTTGCAATTTTTTTATGTACAACAAGCGATTCACAGGCATTGCACACACCA
>CALDLU010000268.1:0-1300 GCA_937915245.1 uncultured Clostridia bacterium
TTACAATTTGTGTTAATATTTTTGTTGTTGCATTATCAATGATAATATATGGACTTAATCTCTCACTCTATGCCCTTATTGCAATTTACATTGGTGGCAAAATTGCCGATGTGTTAATCGAAGGCCCAAAATCAATTAAAGCGTTTTATATAATTTCCCCAAAGTGTGATGAAATTTGTGAACAGTTAAATACTCAACTTAAGCGTGGAGCAACAAAAATTGAAGGTTATGGCAGTTACACTCACAAACATTTGGAAGTAATTTTATCACTCGTTAGCACATATCAAGTAAGACAACTTAAAGAGATTGTGTATAACATTGATCCAAATGCTTTTATGTTCTCTGTTTCTGTTAAAGAAGCACTTGGCAAAGGATTTCACAAACTTGAAAGCAAAAAGAAAATGCTATTTACAAATGAAAAAGTAAAATTGCCAAACACTTTACCACAAAGTCAAAATTTCACATTATCTCCAGCAGAACAACAAACTGTTGAGCAAGAAATTATTGATACAAAAGAAAACAATATCATCACTAATGAAGATAATCAAGAAAACAATAAAAAAGACAATTAATATTAAAAAAATATGCCAATTTTAATTTTTTGGCATATTTTTTAATTTTATATCAAATAATTTCAAACCTTTTTCTTGCATTGTTATTGCTGGGTTTTTGCTTCTATCTTTTATCTCTAGCAAATTTGTTATATCATTTTCATTTAATTTATTTTGACCACAAAGTATCATTGTTCCAGCAAGAATTCTCACCATATTATATAAAAAATTGTCTGCTGTAAAATACATTTTTATAAAATCATCTTCTTGCAAAATTCTAATATCAAAAATAGTTCTTTCAAAAGATGTTGTGTCATCATTGATGTTGCAAAATGATTTAAAGTTATGCTTACCCAAAAGAAGTTTGGCACAATTTTGCATTTTGATTATATCAACATCACCTTCAATAAAAACAGCATTTTTTGCAAGTAATGGTTTTATATGCTTACCTGTGTATATTGTATATTCATAAGTTTTGCTTTGAATATTTTTCCTTAATATATAATCAAGTGGAATTTCATAACTATTTTGACATTGAATATCTTTTGGCAAAAATCTATTTAATTTAAAACATACTCTATCTTCTGGCAATTTTGTGTTGCAAACAAAAGCAAAATAAAATTTTTTTGCACTTACTCCCCTATCTGTTCTGGAACACCCTTCTATTGTTATGTTTTCGTTAAATAATTTGAATAAAGCCTTTTCAATTTCTAACTCAACAGTTTTGGAATTTCCATTTTTTTGGAAAC
>CALDLU010000269.1:0-7533 GCA_937915245.1 uncultured Clostridia bacterium
AAGTCCAAGGTCAAGTGCTTTATTGAACTTGTCCATTTCCTTTTAAATTCACCTTTTTGAACTGCCTTTGATTTTTCTTGATGTTCACTGAATGCCTTTTTAAAGCCCTCTTCATCAACTGTGTATCCTTTCTCTTTTGCAAGTTCCATAGTTAGTTCAATAGGGAAACCAAATGTATCATAAAGTCTGAATGATGCTTTACCATTTATTTCTCTCTTAACATCTTCGCCACTTTCTTTTGCAAACTGAATATGTCTTTCAATTCCACCGATAACTTTATCAAATTCTTTAAGTCCAAGGTCAAGTGCTTTATTGAACTTGTCCATTTCCTTTTGAATTTCACCTAATATATATTGTTCTTTTTCAACAAGAAGTGGATATGCAATATTATATACCTTTTCAATATATATTTTTGCAATTTCAATAAGTTCGCTTGAGTCAAGGTTTATTTTTCGTGCATGGCGAATTGCTCTACGCATTACTCTTCTTAAAATATACCCTGCTCCAACATTGCTTGGAACAATACCATTAACATCACCAATAAGCATTATTGTTGTACGCATATGGTCAGCAATTATGCGCATTGATTTTGTTATTTCTTCATCTTCGTTATATTTTACATTAAGTTTTTGACACATATAGTCAATAACATTGCTAAACAAGTCTGTTTCATAAACATCAGTCAAGCCATTTAGGAACATTAACATTCTTTCAAAGCCAAAACCTGTGTCAACATTTTTGTTTTTAAGTGGTGCATAACCATTTTCCAATTTCATATATTGAGTGTAAACATCGTTACCAATTTCAACATATCTATGACATTTACAATCAATATCACAATTATCACAGCATTTTTCATCCCAAAGTGGATAAAACCATTCGTTATCTGGTCCACAAGGAGTTCCAACTGTTCCTTCAAGTTCCCACCAGTTATCTTCCTTGCCTTTATAGTATATATTTTCTTCTTTTATACCAAGTGCTTTCAAATAATTTGCAGTTTCTTCATCTCTTGGTGCACTTTCATCTCCAGCAAAAACTGTGCAACATATTTTATTTTTATCAAGTCCAAAAACTTTTGTTAATAAATCAAATGTCCATTGAGTTTTTTCTTTTTTGAAATAATCGCCCAAACTCCAGTTTCCCATCATTTCAAAAAATGTGCAGTGGCTTGCATCTCCAACAGAATCAATATCAACAGTTCTAACACAACCTTGAACATTGCAAAGTCTTGTTTTGCCACTTGGGTGTTTTGCTCCAAGAAGATATGGCATAAGTGGTTGCATGCCTGCAACATTAAACATAACACCTGTTGAACCATCGCCTATAAGTGATACAGCACCAATGTCAATATGACCACGCTCTTTATAGAAATTTAACCAAGTTTCTCTTAATTCTTTACTAGTAATTTTCATAATCTTTCCTTTAACGCATAAAGTTTACTACAACTTTAAAATTTTTTCAACAAAATTAACTATAAACGCAAAAAGAGAAATTTTAAAAAACTATTCTTCAAAATTTTTAAATAAAAGACAAGCACATCATTTATGCTTGTCTTTTGTTTAATAAGATAACTCATCCATCATTTCAGGTTCACCATCAATTATCTTTAATGATTCTGCCTTTTTATCAAATTTATTTTTTAGTTCCTTTATATTACAAACTTCATATTCTGTTTTGTTGTCTTTGTCTTGATTTGATTTTATATCTGAATTTACATCAATAACCCAATTTTTTGCACAGGTCTTTTGCATTTGCTTTGGAACAAACCATTCAAATTGTTTTACAATTCCATTTACAAATTTTTTGGCATCTTTTAAGTCATCAATAAATAAAGATTTATCACTTTTAACAAATTTTAAATAGCTATCGTAATATCCATCATCAACTTCCTTTACATAATCAACAAACTTATTCCCGAACTCTTTTGTTTGATAATACATTGCCATCAAGTCGTTATATGTTAATGGTTTACCATCCAATACCATAACAGCAGTTCTATCCTTGAAAACACATTTTAATGCTCTAAAAAAATTTGCTGACATCGCAAAATCATCTTTTGTTATTGCATTATATTTCAAATTCAAGTTTTTAAACAATTCTTTACTAAA
Source organism: uncultured Clostridia bacterium (assembly GCA_937915245.1). Lineage (GTDB taxonomy): Bacteria > Bacillota > Clostridia > Christensenellales > UBA1242 > UBA5893. Next base: position 2,109 of record CALDLU010000269.1, read on the forward strand.
AGGAATCGCATCTTTAGAGACCAAACAACCTTTTTTATTAACTGATTTGATTGTATCTAACACAACCTTTTTGATTGCGAGCTCAACTTCCTTTTCTTGTAAATTTTCCATACACTACTCCCTTTTATATCTAATTATAAATCAATATAAAATCATTGTCAAGATTGAACATTTTTCGTTTCTATATGTAAAAAAGTGGCAAATGCCACTCTTTTTAATATTGAATACCCCACAAAACGATATGCTTTGCATCTTTTCCACAAACAACACATTTGTCGCCATCTTTAACTTTTTCATCAAGAATACAACGACTTTTTGTTCCACGAATTTCTTTCATCTTTATTTCGCAATTTTCATCTCCACACCAAGGAGCTTTAACAAAACCTGGGTGTTTTTCCATTATCTCTTTCACTTCATCAAATGTTTTTGCTGTGAATGTAAGTTCTTCCATTCTCTTTTTTGCAGTTTCAAAAAGATTTGTTTGAATTTTATCCATTAAGTCTTTTACTTCATTAACAATATCACAATCCTTTGAAATATTTATCTTTTCTCTTGTATCACGACGAGCAAGAGTGATTTGACCATTTTCCAAATCTCTTTTTCCAATCTCGACACGAACAGGAATACCATTAACTTCGTGTTCTGCAAATTTGAACCCTGGAGATTTTTCAGTTAAGTCAACAAATGAAACAATATCAGCATCAAGCAATTTTTTATTAATATTTTGGCATAAAGGAATAACTTCTTCATCTGTTCCAATAGGAACGATTGCAACTTGTCTTGGAGCGATTTTTGGTGGCAAAACAAGTCCGTTTTCATCACTGTGAACCATAATTAATCCACCAATCATTCTTGTTGTGCTACCCCAAGATGTTTGATACGCATATTCCCATTCGTTGTTACGATTAAGGAATTTTATATCATATGCCTTGCTAAATTTTTGTCCAAAATAGTGGCTTGTTGCACTTTGAAGTGCCACACCGTTATGCATAAGTGCTTCACAAGTATATGTTGTTTCTGCACCTGCAAATTTTTCTTTTTCTGTTTTTTTGCCTGTAATTACAGGAATTGCCAAATATTCTTCAAAAAATGTTTTATAAACATTTAGCATAGTTTCAGTTTCTTCAATGGCTTCTTTTGCTGTTTCGTGAATTGTGTGTCCTTCTTGCCATAAAAATTCACGAGTACGAAGAAATGGTCTTGTTTCCTTTTCCCAACGCATAACACTGCACCATTGGTTATATTTTTTTGGCAAATCACGATAAGATTTTACCTTTAAAGCATAATAATCACTAAACAAAGTTTCACTTGTTGGTCTTATTGCCAATCTTTCATCAAGTGAGTTTTGTCCACCAACAGTAACCCATGCACATTCAGGAGCAAAACCTTCAATAAGTTCGCCTTCCTTTTTTAACAAACTTTCTGGAATAAGCATTGGCATATATACATTTTGATGACCTAATTTTTTAAACATTCTGTCAAGTGTTTCTTGCATCTTTTCCCAAATTGCATATCCATTCGGTTCAAAAACAATACACCCTTTTGTGTTTGAATATTCGGCAAGTTTTGCAGCCTTTACAACATCTGTGTACCATTGTGCAAAATCTTCATCTCTTGGTGTTATTGCTTTATTTTTCATTTTTTCCTCTCTTTTAAAATCTTTTTCATTATATCACACAAAACAATTTTTGCAACTTTTTTATGTATATATAAGTAAAACACAATGTATGCTATTTACAAATTAAATGCTTTGTGATAAACTATTTTCACAAAAATCATATATTACAAAGGAGAGAGTCTATGGCACAACTATCACAATACCACAGAGTACACAAGTTCCCAAATGGGGCAACTTTAATTTATTACAAGCACAACAAAAATAACACAACACAATTTTATGTTGGATTTTTGGGCGGTGCACAAATGGATATTATTCCCGGCACAGCGCACTTTTGCGAGCATATGCTTATAAAGGAATCAAAAAAATATACACAACAATATATTGCACAAGAGCTTAAGTCTGCAGGAATTGACAGCAATGCATTCACTTCAAATGATTATCTTATGTTTTATGGCGATTGCCCAAACACAAACATAGACACTTGCCTTAAACTTTACTCAAACTTACTCTTTAACACAAGTTTTAAACAAGACTCAATTGACCTTGAAAGAAAGGCTATTGATGAAGAAATAAATATGTATGCCGGAGATGATGAAAGCGACTACAACACATTTAATGAAATGATTAATCAAATCACTGTTCCAAAGCATATAACACATGACATTCTTGGGAAACACGAAGACATTGCAAAAATTGATGAAAAGGCTTTGCAGGACTTTATTGAAAGAGATTTTGTTTCTGAAAATATGGTTATGACTGTTGTTAGCAACCTCGATTTTGAAACAATAAAAGACAAAATGGAAAAATATTTTGTAGCGAAAGCAAAATCTGATCCAAGCAAAAAATATAAATATGAAAAAACAAAATATTTTGACCCTTCAAACTATATCTTTAAAACAGACATACCAACACAACACACAGTTGAGGTTGCAATTTCATATATGTCAAGAAAACCAGAAAAAGAAACTCATTTGTTTAGTTATGTTGAAAACTTTATTTTTAATGACTTTGCTGGAAGATTACTCAATGAACTTCGTACAAAGCGTGGACTCGTTTACACTGCACAATATCTACCTTATCTTCTTCCAAACAATATGTCACTTAATTCATTCTATGCTTTAACAAGCAAAGAAAAAGTAAATGAAACTATTGACGCTCTTGGACAAATAATCACTGAAATTGCTAACAAAGGTATTACACAAGAAGAATTAGATAAATGTAAAGATATGATTATTACTCGTGAAATTGACAGAAAGAACTCAACAAAAACTATCAACCCAATGACCATATTTAACAGATGGCTTGAAGGAACAGAAGTTTTCTTTAATAACCAAATTCACAGAGTAAAAGAATTGACTTTGGACCAAGTGAACAAATATCTCAAAGATACCTATTCAAACACAAATGTTATGGTATCAATAAAAGGTGCATTGCCAAAAAATTGTTATTCAACATATGAAATACAAAAGAAATTGAATGCAAAACTTTCTCAAGTTTATTTCGATTATGCAACAGAAAAATTTTATGACTATAAAGATGATAGCCAAATAACAAAGAAAAAAGCTTTTGAAATTTTGACAGGAATTACTCAAAGAGAAAAATGGTCAAATGTATGCTTTGTTGCTGATAATACAAATGGTCATGCAAGTGATATAGAAATCACACCAGAATTACAGCAAGCAGTATATGACCAACTTTTAAGTGAATTAAGTATTGTTGATAAAGTAAATTTGACCAATGCGTTATTAAAAAATTTACATATAGATTTCCAATTAACAATTCAACCACCAGAAGGCCAAACTGAAAAAACTGATGATGAAACAAGTCAGGAAGAAAATCAAACACAAGAATCTAATACTGATGAATTGGAAAATGATTATGATAATACCAATGATAATGTATCAACAATGGAAGATGAAGATGACCTTGATGATAGTGAAGATTATTCATATTAGATATGAAAAAAGACTTTGAATTTTATTCAAAGTCTTTTTTATTAATTGTTGTTATCTTCTTCATCTTTAAAAGATGTAACAGTATAGTTTGCGTTTTTGTTTGGTTTTTGTTCTTCAACTTGTTCTGTTGATTGCAAAGTTGATTCTTCTTGATTTGTATTTTCTTCATTGTAAGTTATTTGTTTGTCAAAAGTCACATTTTGATTATTTTCTGAAACATTATTTGCTTCTTCTTTTTTGTTTTCATACTTCTTTTCTTCATTTTTTTGTTTCATTTTTGCAACTACCCTTGGGTTAAACAATATCACAAAAGGTAAAAATACTAACATACTTGCAATCAAAATTGCCAATATATCTTTTAATTCCATTGCTAATAATTCCATATTTATCTCCCTAAATATTTAATTTATTTCGTATAATAATATAGCACAAGTATAATAAAAATACAATAGCAAGTTAAAATTTATGTAAAAATTTGCAATTTTATTTGGTCTAGCATAAAATATAAGTATGAATAATAATTTAAAAAGCATTGAAAATTTAATTGGGAACACTCCCCTAGTTTGCATTGAATACAAATTCAAAAATCAAACAAGACATATGTTTGCCAAACTTGAATGGTTTAATTTAACTGGTAGCATAAAAGATAGGTCAGCATTTGAAATAATAAAAGATGCGTATAAAACTGGGCAATTAAAAGAAAATCAACCAATTTGCGAAGTAACATCTGGCAATATGGGGATTTCACTTTGTGCAATTGCAAAAATAACACATAACCCAATTATCATTTGCATACCAAAAAATATGAGTATTGAGCGAATAAAATTGTTAAGAAGTTTTGGAGCAAAAGTTGAACTTTTGGACAATTTTCCACAATGTTTTGAAAACGCAAACGAGTATGAAAAGCAAGGAGCATATCTTTGCAAACAATTTGAAAACAAAAGTAATATAAAAGCACAAACAAAAACAGCAAAAGAAATTGCAAAAAAACTTGATAATATTCCAACTTTTGTTAGTGGTGTTGGAACTGGTGGAACTCTTATTGGTATTGGGAAATATTTAAAGAAAAAATACAACACAAAAATAATCGCCATTGACCCAAAAGAAGCAAAACTTCTCAAATATGGAAAAAGTCAAGGCAAACACAAAATTCAAGGTTTAAGTGATGAAATAATACCAAAGTTATATGACAAAACAGTTGTTGATGAAATTATTGAAATTGCAAGTGATGATGCAATATGTATGGCAAGAAAATTATGCAAAGAATTGGGACTTAATGTTGGCATAAGCAGTGGAGCAAACTTTTTGGGTTGCGTATTATCTAATCAAGAGTCTTGCACAACTGTTTTTGCTGATGACAACAAAAAATATCTATCAACCGACCTTACAAACGATGAAATAAAATCCGATTTGATAGATAATATTGAACTTATTAGTTATTATGTTGTGTAAAAATAGAGTAAGGCTATAAGTTTTGACGTGCTTCAAACAAATTGTACTTTAGTTAAAAATATATTTTAAGTGAAGTAGTCAAAAAAATTATGGCTATACTATTTTTTTAATTCTTCCATTATTAAATTTTTCATTTCTTCATCAGAAACAATGCCTTGTTCATTCAATGCTTTAATTCTTTTTATTCTTACATCGACATCGGTTTCTTGAATGGATTCTTCAGCAGAGTTTTGGTCTTGCGAACCATTTGAAACTGATATTGGACTTGATTGTTCTTGTGTGCTTTGAATTTGGGCTGGGGGTGTGTTTTTAACGCACAATTCTGCAATAAACAAAGCAGCACTGATTAATGGAAATACCAAATACCAACTTGCTCCTGCAATGTATAGCAAAGTTA
>CALDLU010000270.1:0-1189 GCA_937915245.1 uncultured Clostridia bacterium
AAGAATTTGTCCAAATTGCAGAACCAAGTGTTGAAATGACATTTATGGTAAATGACAGCCCATTTGCAGGAAAAGAAGGTAAATTTGTAACATCAAGACATTTAAGAGATAGATTATATAAAGAAGCAGTAAAAGACTTGTCATTAAGAGTTTCAGACACAAAAACAAGTGATGCTTTCACAGTTTGTGGTCGTGGCGAAATGCATCTTAGTATTTTGATTGAAAATATGCGTCGTGATGGATATGAATTCCAAGTTAGTATGCCAAGAGTTAGATTTAAAACTATTGATGGTAAAAAATGTGAACCTATTGACATTTTAACATTAGATGTACCAGCAGATTGTGTTGGAACAGTAATGAACAAAATGGGGTTAAGAAAAGGCGAACTTATTCATATGACTCCAAAAGCATCAAGAATGAAAATGGAATTTTATATTCCAGAGCGTGGACTTTTTGGCTTTAAGAGTGAACTCTTAACAGATACAAAAGGTGAAGGAATTATGAGTTCTGTATTCCACGACTATGAACCATACAAAGGCGAAATTGAAAGAAGAGAATATGGTTCACTTATTGCTTTTGAAACAGGTGATAGCATTGTGTATGGATTATTCAATGCGCAAGAAAGAGGTGAACTCTTTATTGGACCTGGAGTTCCTGTTTATGCAGGTATGGTTGTTGGAAGAAATCCAAAAGGCGAAGACCTTGTTGTTAATGTCTGCAAGAGAAAACACTTGTCAAACTGTCGTTCAAGTGCTGCCGATGATGCACTCCGTCTTGAAACTCCAATTATTATGAGTTTGGAAGATTGTTTGGAGTTCTTGGCTGATGATGAATATTTGGAAGTAACACCAAAGAGCATAAGAATTAGAAAGAAAATCCTTGACCATAATATGAGATTAAGAGAAAGAGGAAAAATGTTAAGAGGCGAAGGTGAAACAATAGATGAATAATAAACAAAAACCACCAAAAACAGATTTGGAATATAAAAAGTCATTAAAAAGAATGTGGGTAATAATGGGGTGTTTAATCCCTGTTATTATTGCAACTACTTATGTATTTGGAGTTGTGCTAAAACTACCAGAATGGCTCGTTATATTTATGAATGTTGTTTTTTGTGGTTTTGTTTGTTTGATTATTTATTTAATTCTTGATAAAATAGAAAAAAATAAAAAGAAAAAAGAACTACTCG
>CALDLU010000271.1:0-2422 GCA_937915245.1 uncultured Clostridia bacterium
TTTTTATTAACAAAAATATACTTACGCTGATGAAGGGTGATAAGATTGTCTAAATCTGAAATCATACACTCTATTTTATTTTGTTCTTGTATCTTTGGAACACTTGAAACAAATGGTTGAACTATTGATATATAATGTCTTGCATGCCCTTGCATTAGGATATTAGAACTCGATAATAAGTAATATATAAATTTCAAATTATTATTATGTTTTGCAGTTAATATCTTAATAGCTGAACTATTGATTTTAAAGGGAAAATCTACAAATTTACTATCTAATGTAAAATCATCAAATATAACACAATTTCCCTTATTGTAAGCACCGCTTTCATTTTTATAACCAAGAACAAAAGCCTTGTTCGCTGTTAATACCGGAATACCATCATTTTCATAGTGATCGTCTGACACCATATAATTATCAGGTCTTTCAAAATCAAGTAAATCTATGAACTTACGCTGTTCCCAAGCGAGAGAAAAAGAGCCACTAAATTTGGCTCTTTTCCTAAAAATTGATTTCAATTTATTTTTCATCTGATATTTCTATGTCAAAACCGCCTTCAAAAATAAACTTTCTTAAATAATCATCAAGTTTTATCAATGCTTTAAATGGTGGTATAGAAATACCTTCTTTTTGCTCAAAGTATCTTTTTGCTTTAAGTTTATCTGCTGTGCTCTTTAATTCATCAAACTTTCCATAAGCATTTATATCTTGTGGGGTAACATTTGACTTCATAAATTTTCTCAACTTTGCCTCATCTAATCCGAATGTATAGGCAAATTTATGAATTTGGTCATTCTTTGCATTTATTTGATATTCTGTAATGTAATCTCTAAAACTCTTGTTTTCATCTGGTTTTATATTTCCACTTTGGATATCTCTAATAAATTGATAGGCATATTTTTGTTCTTCTTGAGATAAACTTGCAAATGTTTTATGAAGCTCATTTAGTGCTTCTTCTGCCTTAGCTGTATTAAGTTCCTTTAAATATTTTTTGAACTTTGAGTTCATATAATTTGTGTCAATATCTTCAGTGCTTATTTCTGTTAAATAACCTTCAACATCATAAGGAACATCTTCAAAACCACCCATAGATCCGACCGGGGATAATAGTTCTTTATAACGCAATGCCAATATCAAATATTTATTCTCATCAAATTCAAGTTTTATATTATCATATTCAAGTTTTGACCATACAAATCCTTGAATTTTCGCAGCTTCAAGATGCTTATTAAGGTCTTTAAACAGTGATGCAAATTTTGCACGGGCTTCTGTTTCATCTGGCAACTTGCTAAAATTCTCAACTCCTGATGAAGTAAAGACGGTAACAATTTCACCATAAATATCATTCATTGTCTTTAAATTTTCAGGCAATTTATCAACAAATAAACCAAGAGGTTTGTCGCCAGAATACAATTTAACAGCTTCTTCAATATATTGTTTCATAAGATATGGGCGTCTGTAATACTTAATAATACCAAATGGTTTTAACACTTTATCAAACAATCTATTTGTTCTTGAAAATGCTTGTATAATGCTTTCATAACGCATAATTTTATCAAGATATAAAGTGTTTATCCATTTTGAGTCAAAGCCAGTAAGCATTTGGTCAACAACAATTAAAATGTCAAGTTGTTTTTCTGGTGAGTTTTCTATGCCACGATAATATTTTTTATGAGCCAATCTTAGTTGTATGTCTTTTTTGTATTTTTGGTAAGTCGGAATTGTAAATGTTTGATTATACCTTTTATTGTAATCATCAAGCATCTCTATAACCGCATCTTCTTTGAAAATCGCACCGTCAGAATTATCAATATTTTGGTCAAACAACGCTGCAATTTTTAATTTTGTTCCGGTTGCTTTAAACAGTCTATAATAATCAATAGCTTCAGGTATGCTACTTGTTGCAAATAGAGCGTGGAACAGTCCATTATTGCTCAATGTTGTAAAACTTTCAAGGATATCTTTAACAACTTCATTTTTATGTGTATCTGTCAAATATTGACTCTTTGGAATATACGACTCAAGTCCTAAAACTTGCTTGTTATTAACAACACGATTTTCCATTGGAAGTCTCATAAAGTAATAATAAATTTTACTTTTTTCTGGATCCGAAAGAGCTTCTTCCTCGGTTTGTGCTTTTGCTTTTTCTAATGCTATTTTTTTACGCAAATCTCTTTCTTTAAATGTGTTTACCATATATGGGTCAAACCCTAACACATTTCCATCTCTAATACCATCTGCTATACTATATCTATGAAGTTCACCACCAAATACATCTGAGGTTGTATTCATTTTCTTCTGATTTTCTTTATGTATTGGAGTTCCTGTAAAACCAAAGAAAATTGCAAGTGGGAAAGTCTTTTTAATTGTGCTCAACATTTCTCCAAATGTATCTCTATGGCATTCATCAATGATAAACACA
>CALDLU010000272.1:0-5115 GCA_937915245.1 uncultured Clostridia bacterium
GGCAGATGAACCAACAGGTGCATTGGATACTGCAAATGGGTTGCAAATAATAACACTTTTAAAAAAGTTATCAAAAGAAAAACTTGTTATAGTAGTTTCTCACGATATGAACCTTGCCAATAAATTTGCTGATAGAATAATTAATATAGAAGATGGAAATGTAACAAGCGATGTTACAATAAATGAAAACAAAAAGAACAAAAACAAGGTTCAACTTTCAAAAGACTACTTGTCAATTCAAAGGGGAGCAGACCTAAATTCAAGCGAACTTGATACAATTAAAAACGCAGTAAAAAGTGGAAAAGACATTGCAGTTGTTGATAACATTAATATTCAAAAGAAAAACACTGTTGTAAAGCGTGAACAAGACGAAAAACAAACTCCTTTTATAAAAACAAACTTAAAATTTGCATCAATTTTTAAACTTGGTTGCAATTTATTAAAAGTAAAAAAAGTTCGACTTATTATAACCGTATTATTATGTGCAATAGCGTTTGCAGTGTTTGGGGTGTGTGATGCAATGTCAATTTATGATGAAAATAGATTGATGGCGAATTCTTTAAAATCGCTAAACACTCCATCAGTAACAATAACTGCCAATATTTCAAATCAAAAGGGTAATTATTTTGATATTGGAGTAAACGAAGAACTTATTGTGTCAATGTCTCAAAAAACAGGCTATGCAACAAAAGGTGTTTACACATCATATTATATGGGAAGGCTTGCTCCAGCTGAAGTAAGTAATAGCAATTCTTATTCAATAAGTAAATACTATTACTATAAAGCAATAAAAGGAGCTGTTGAATTTTCTTCAAGTGATTTGTTAAATTACAATTTTAGTATATATAAAGGCAAGTTGCCAGAAAACTATAATGAAATTGCAATAACAAAATACTATGCAAATTGTTTGTTAAATTGGTGGTATTCTTATAAAGATGAAGAAGGCAAAGTAAAAAATTTACAAAGTATTGATGAACTTATAAACGAAGAAACTCCAATGACATTAACATTAGGTACAACAGAAAAGAAAGTTAAATATAAGATTGTTGGAATTATTGATACAGGTGAAATTGATACCAAATTTGATGAGTTAAAAGTTGATTTTGAAAGTCAAAGTAAAGTTCTTCAAAATGAATTTTTGAATTATATAAACAATGGATTTTTCATCTATACATTTGTAAAAACAGGATTTTGTGAATATGCTTACAAAGATTATGGAGCAGTAACAAAATATATCAACAAGTCCTATGTTTACAAAATGGGTGAGTTTGGAGAAAAAAGTATATTCTGTGATTACGATGAATTGGTAAAAATAAAAGAGCCTATTTTTGTTGATGAAACAAAAACAAACTTAAATGGTAATGAAATTTTATTAAATATAACTCAATTTGAAACTATCAATAAAGCTATAATTGAAAGATTAAAAGTTATTGCAAACAACGATACAACAGGAAATTTCTCAAATTATGCAGATGAAATTGACACAAATCTTTCCACATTAAAAAGTAAAAATGTTTCAACTGAAGATAAATATACAGCATTAAGAAATGTAATAAACAAACTTAATGAATTACAAAATTCAGAAGATGAAATTCAACAAATACACAGAAGCGAAAGTATTTTGATTGCAAACATTAATTTTGAAAAATATGATTCAAATAAATCAATAAAAGTAAATTTGGACAACCCAACATACAAAATTGTTGGATACTATGCAGATGTTTCAATAAATTCAACAAGTTCAGTTGTTATGGCATTGTCAGGAATGACAAATCTTGGAATTGATACTTTCCAAGGGAATTATTCTTCAATAATTGCAACAAACTTAGGGAAGGGAAATGTTTCAAAATTAAGTAATTTACTTATGACACCAACAGGACTTTGCTATACTTGTCAAAATAGTACACTTGGTATGATTCACGCAAATCAAGATTTCTTTGAAAACCTTTCATTACTATTTTTGATTGTTGCAGGTGTTTTTGCATTGTTTAGCATTGCAATGTTCTCAAACCTTGTTGCATCAAGTATCAAAAGTAAACAAGCCGAAATTGGTATTCTTCGTGCATTAGGTGCAAGGGGAGTTGATGTAATGTTAATGTTTATTGTTGAAACCGTAATTATTGCAATAATAAATGCAGTACTTGCATCAGTGCTTTCATTGTTTGGTTGTATGTTCCTTAATTTCTTCTTGTCAAAATATCTTAACTTCTATATCCCATTAACAGCATTTGGAATACGACAAGTTGCAATAATACTTGCATTAAGTATTGGAATTGGTGCAGTTTCTGTTGTTGTTCCTGTTTGGTCAATATCAAAACAAAAACCAGTTGAAAGTATTAGAAGAGCAATGTAAAATCGCTTTAAAAAAATAAAATAAATAATAAAAAATAAGGAAAAATTGATTTTTATATACAAATTTCCTTATTTTTTTTGTAATATTTAATATTTTTTTAATTAATTAATAATAATTTATTTTTCTTTTAAATAAAGGGTTAAATCATTTTCAACAATTCCAGAAAATAAATTTGTGCATAATTTATCAAGATATAAATTATAATAATCATCAAATAAATTAGAAAGAATAATTTTTCGTTTGTTGTAAATATATAAATATTTATTTTGATTATTAACCAAATCAATTATTGTAACTTTGTGCTTTATTTGATTTTTGCTTGAAGCAGTTTCGTATGGGGCAGAAAGTTTTGAAAATCCCAAACAGTTGCCAGCACACCAAAGCTCACCAGTTGCTTTGTTTACTCTAATACAAAGTGGCTCACTTCCACCTTGAACACCTTGCGTAATTGAATTTGTGTTTGTTACATTGATTGTATAAAAAGTTTGACCACCATCGCAAGACCTAAACAATGAATTTTCTGACCTATATTTATAGTTCGCACCACCAACATACACAATATTAGTGTTGTTTGGGTCAACGCATACAGTTGTTAGTCTGTGTTCAAAAAATGTATCGCTTCCGATTTTATCTTTCATTGTTTCATCAGTGAAAGATGATGGAATGTTGTGAGATATTTCTTCTGCTCGATTATTTTCATTTAGATAAATCTTAAATAGTGAATTCCATTGGCAAGTTATATAAATAATGTTGTTTGTTTCATCATAAGCCAAATCACTTATATAGGTGTTGTTCCACCATTTTTTTAAATCGGTGGAATTGCAAATAACATTCCAAGTGTTACCGTTGTTATTTGATGAAACAACTTGTCCCAAAGTGTCATTTATTCCAAACAATTCACCAGTTGTAAAGTTACTTGCATAAACACCTGTAACACCTTGCATAGGTGTCCAAGTTTGCCCAAAATCATCACTTTTTAGATTTGCACAGAATAAAATTTCTTTATGTGTTGGAGATTGATAACTTGAATAACTTGCTTGTTCCATCATTCTTGAAATGCCATCACTTCTAACATATCCTTCTGTAATTTTGTGATTTTCATCCAAGATTATATTTGAAGTTTCGCCACCATCATACGAAATTGTAACATATCTTTCTCGGTGGTTTCTTGGAGCAAAAACTCCAAACAAAACATCTTTGCTTGCAGCATATCCACCATATATATTTGCACTATCATTTAAAGGATTATCTTTTGAAAGATTTACATATTTCCAAGTCTTTCCATAGTCTGTTGTGATTGCTCCACAGTAGTCTTGCGAACCAAAATACATAAGGTTACTGTCGTAATGATTAAAATAAAATTTCCCACCACACATTATCCCATTAATTCCATTTGAGTTGGTGTAAAAACTTTGTCCAGCATCTGTTGATTTGCTAAGCCAGTCATTTTCAAAATCAAACACAATATTTTCATTTGTTCTTGACCAATAAAAATTCATTCTTCTGTTGGTATAGGGGAGCATATGATAATCAGCGTTATCGCCAGTTTTTAATTTGTTTGGAAGTGTGATATAAAAAGTTTTCCCACCGTCTTTTGAATATAGCACTGTGTTTGAAGCGTTTTCATAATACAAAGTGTTTGTGTAAACAAGCGCCATATTATTTGGATTAACAGGACTTACTTTAAGATTGTACACTTTGTGTGCATCGGGACTAAAATGATATAAATATTTTTCGTCCATTCCACCTTTAATGTAATGCCATTGCCAATCTTCGCTTATCAAATGAGTATTCCCACCATTTGGGTCATCTTGCGAACCACCAACTAATGAATTAATAAAGTTTAAACTATTTTTGTATGTATATATTTTTGCATAAGTTTCTTGCCCCAAAGTATTTGGTTGACTATTTGACAAAATATATAAGGTATCATCAATAACATCAAGCCCAGTAATGTTTTCATCTAAAATTTTATCAAAACTTTCGCCTTTGTTTGTGCTTATGAATAATCCATTATAGTTTCCACAAAAAACTCTGCCACGACTATCAACTTTCACAAGACAATCACCAAGTTCACTGTTAATTCTTTGCCAAGTGTTCCCACCATCACAAGATTTATACAAACCCTTGTTGTCATCAGTTAAAACAGATTGACTGCTGTCATATTTTTCTATTAATGAAAGATACAAAATGCTTGAACCATTAATTGATGAAGAATAACTTGTTGGGTCATATGCCAAATCTTCAATGGTGTTTCGATGCCCATAAATAGGCAAGTGTTGAGTAAATTTCCAACTTTCTCCACAATCATCACTAACATAAATTCCCGTTGTGTAAGATATTCTTCCACCATTCACTCCAAAGCAAACAACTTTGTTTTTATTGTTTGGGTCAACTTGAATATCACATATTCCATTTGAAAAAAGTCCTATATTTGATTTATAAAAAGTTTGTCCACCATTGGTCGATTTAAAAATTCCACCAACATCTGTACCATAAAATATAATTTGACTGTCGTCATTATCTCCAGCAATACACAGTGGCCATTGTCCACCTTCGCCACCAAGATAGCCCTTGTTTAAAATTTCTTTACTAACAATAGGGACTTCTTGCCACCTTGAAATATTACTTAAATTTTTTTCATCAACAACTTGTACTTCTTGCAATGTGTACTCTTGTGGTTGTTCATCAGTATTTGGATTTTGTGGGTTTTTGAAAATAATTAAAAATATTACTAAAAATGCAATAATAGCCAAAAATGA
>CALDLU010000273.1:0-3664 GCA_937915245.1 uncultured Clostridia bacterium
TATCATTAATGGCATCAAATTTATTATAATAATTCCATTTTACGCCTTGCTCACATTTCTGCATCTTCAGCACCTCCATCTTCGTCAATGTACTCATAAGTTCCTGTTTTTTCGTTAAATCTAAAGTGCACTTTATTTTCCTCGCCCCAAAGTTCAAAGCCTAATTCGTAGGAATCTTTTGAATCTTCTTCAAGAGCAGAATTCATCAAGAATTCGCCATTTTTTATTATACAAACGCCTGTATAATGACCGAGCTGTTCTTCTGCGTAATCATAGAAGAAAGTATTTTCGGGATGCTTTTTTGATAATTCTGCAATAAGACCACGAACATCAGACCAAGCAGTTTGAAATTCTACTTCTTGAGGTTCATCTTTGTCATAAAATGTATAGCAAGCATTCCATTTTGTTCCCCAATTTTTGCAACACCAATCGTACCAATCTTTTGAGCCATATTTTCTAACATTATCTACTGCTTTTTTACCATAAGCAACAACATCTTCTTTGCTTTTAATTATTGGATCATCAAGTGTTCCTTTACTATTTGAATTAAAATCAATGCAATGTTTTACAATTTCATTAATTTCTTCTTTACTTAATCTAGTTACACTATTTTTTCTTAATCCGGGGAACAGTTCTGCATTTGCCATCATTTTGGATGTGTCAAAAAATTCATTTAGTGAAAGTGTAGACAAATATACCTTAATGCAGTTATCAGTAATGCCACCGCTTTGAATTCCAAGTTCTACAGGCATTTCTTTAATGCGATTAAAATCAAATGTATAATCACAAGTTTCACTTGGCTGATTAATGATGTATTGTTCCAAGACTTTATCTGCGTCTTTACCTTTTACTACAAGTCTGTTTTGTACCCAATTAGGCATTATTTGCACCTCCAATTTTTAGCATAAATCGTCCTCTTGGTCATATTCACGCATTTTCTTTAACATTATTTCTTGAATTTCCTGTTTGTCCTTAAATAGCAACTTGTCCATATTAAAAGTATCAATGTAGTGATTTACTTTTTTGATTTGTCTATCTGTCAAACTTTGGAAATCTCCATCTTCGTCAACACTTACTGCGACTATCGTTCCACACAAGACATCACGGTAGTGAGGCAAACAAAGATTTGGGGCAAACCCATATATCTTTGCTTCTTCATTTGCTACAAAGTGAATCTTTTCATCTTTTGGGAAAGGGATAACCTCAATATAGCCCTCAACCAACTCTTGATATGTTTTTAATTTATCCACTATGGTCATTTCTTTAGCCTTACTATTTGGTCTTTTAACTATGACCTTAATTTGTTTGTTTTCCATTAGTTGCTCCTGTCATGCTTCTAGAATTGCAATACTCTTTATATCTCATAAGTTGTTTCTCATTGATATAAAAGGCTTGTTGAATTGCAACACCAACCATATCGTAAAATTCTTTATAATTGCAATTTTTAGCAAGGTTTGGAGATTTTCTCATAGACCTGAGTTTGTCCATAAATTCTTCTTTGCTGTTAAAATCGCAATCATCCATAAAAGTGATTACTTCGCCATTGATTCTTAACATTGTTCCACCTCTTTTGTCTTTGATTTAGTTGTTTTCCTTGTCTTTGGTTTTTCTTCGGCTTTTGGTTCGTTTACAGGCTCGTTAACGGCTTCATTTGTATTTTCTTGAGTGTTTGCCTTATCTTCGTTTGAAGTGCTTTCTACGGCTTGAACTTGGCTTTCAAGTGCCTTTTCTTTATCTCTGATAGCAGATTGAACAGCAGGTTCTACGCTGGACAAGATTTGATAACTAACACTACGGATAACATCAACATTGCTTTTAAAC
Source organism: uncultured Clostridia bacterium (assembly GCA_937915245.1). Lineage (GTDB taxonomy): Bacteria > Bacillota > Clostridia > Christensenellales > UBA1242 > UBA5893. Next base: position 1,822 of record CALDLU010000273.1, read on the forward strand.
TTTTCAATCTCGCCATCAGCCCATTTTGTAATGTAAGCCATATTAAAGTCTTGCGTGTGAAGCCCTAGACGATTGGATACAACAAGTGCAATACTTTCTGCTTCAATCTCTCTGATTTCGGTCTTTTCTTTGCCTGTTAAACCCTTGAAGTTTGTGCGTACTCGTGTTTCTGCGAGTGCGTGTCCAATCTCGTGAACAAGGGTTGTTAAAGTCCTTTCATAAGGCATTCCGTCTTGGATGACAATAACTTTATTGTTAAAATCACAATAACCATCAACGCCATCTCTTTCGGTGTCTTGATATTTAACCAAGTAGCCACGAGGCACTCTTTCAAGTGCATTTTTAATTGTTTCAAAGTATTCTTGTGCTATTTTTTCATCGCACTTAAAACTATAAAGTTCACGACCCTCAGTTTGAGAAATATCAAACACATGAGATACTTTGTAGCCGATTACCTCGATTTCTTTTGTGTCAATTACATTGCCATCTTCATCTTGAATTTCTTCTTTTCTTATTTCTTTTAAAGGGGCAATGATTTTGATTGCTCTTTGTCCTTTGATTACATTTCGGTGAACATAATTCCAGACTTTCATCCCATTTACACAGGTTGCTGTTGGAAATTGTTTAAGAATCAAAAGTTGATTTGTTACCGAGTAGCAATTTAAGTTACTCATAGACAGCAAAAGGTCTTTGTATTTGCCATCTTTAATAAATTGTTCTTCAGCTTGTTTAATCAGATCATCAACATTTACATAAGTTTTGGTTTCTTTTTCTTCCATGATTTCTCCTAATTTTCAAATATTTCTCTTGTTAACTCACTAGCAATAATTCTTATATTGGTTCTGCGTGCTGGACCTGTAATTAAGAACGCACAGCCTCTTGGCAGGTTGACAATGTTATCGCTTTCGGCATCGTTGATTTGACCTGCTTTTTCATACAACGCACAAAGGTCGCTCATATCGTTTGGCGCAAGCGAGAAAATGAGTGAATATTGGCTCACATTTATAATTGCCGAACTTTTTCTCGCAATCTCTGGGCTACCAACAAAGTCTTTGACATTTTGAGTGATAACTATCTGCATACCATCGTATTTACGGATACGCTTTGCCAAGTTGTACATAAAATCAAGTGCGATTGGAAACTTTTCATCAATAAAGACATGGGCTTCATCAATAGCGACAATGATTTTTCTATTGGTTTTGAATAAGTTGTTATAATCACGATTTTTAATGACTTCGTTATCAAGCCACTTTAACACCAAAAGCATTTGAGCATTTGCAGTAACATTGTTCTTGTTTGCAAGCAATTTTTGAAAGTTAAACACCACAAAGTTTTCTTGTGGATTAAAGGTTGTTGGACCATTCCAAAGTGCAGAATTTCGACCACCTTTTTTGAATTTGCTCAAGTAGTTAGACAATACTTTTAGGCAGGATTTGTTGTATTCGTCTTTTTCGTTATTTAACTTTTTGTCTACGAGTTCCGCTAAATCTTGAAAGGTCGGATAGTCTTTTGCTTCTAACTTTGATAAGTCCGTCTTTGCGGTAATATGTTTTGCTCCGTAAGTTTCAAGTATCAATTTGTTTAGTAATTCCAAACTATCTGCGTTGATTCCCACAAGTATCAATCTGAAGAATTCTTCTAGGAACTGCAAGTGTGAATAGAAAGAGTTGTTTGTTCCATCGCTGTTATCATCGTCAAGTGAAGAGATGATATGAAATGGATTGATACGACCATCTTTTGAACTTGAAACATCAAGTGTTTTACCACTCAGGTTTTTAGCAAGGTTTCCATATTCGTTTTCAGGATCAAGGATAAATACTTTTGAGTTTTCACTTGCAAGCCC